>CAYXMO010000641.1:0-1856 GCA_964465935.1 uncultured Rhizobium sp. | reverse complement strand
ACCATGCCCTTCGAAATCCTCGACACCATCTCGCTCCCGGGCAATCCGCTCAAGCCGAACGACGACGCCTTCGGCCACGCCGAAACCGCCGCCGTGGTGATCGACGGCGCCACTTCGCTCGGCGATCCCCTGATGCCCGGCGACAGCGACGCGGCCTGGATCGCGCATTTCGGCGCCCGCCGCTTGATGGCGCATGTGCGCGATGGCGACGCGCCGGCCGACGCGCTGCGCCACGCCCTCGCCGACGCCAAGAAATCCTTCGAGGCGCTGCGCAAGCGCGCCCCGCAAGGCAAATGGGAGATGCCCTTCGCCTCGATGGCCTTCGCCTTCGAAGCGCCGGACGGCTTCGACTTTCTGTGGTTCGGCGATTGCGCCGGCCTCCTGCACCGCGCCCCCGATGCGGTCGAGACGCTGGGCGAATCGCTCGCCGCCAAGCAGCGCGAGGCGGCGAATGTCGCCAGGCTGGCGAAGGCGAGCGGCCTGTCGCCGGTCGGCAGCGGCGGCAACCGCCCCGAATTCTTGCCCGCGCTGCGCAAGGCGCGCGAGCGCCTCAACAGCGGCGATCACTGGGTCTTCAGCCCGGAGCCTGAGGCCGCCGACCATGTCGGACGGCGCCGCGTCGCGGCGCCCAAGGGTTCGGTCCTGCTGCTCGCCTCCGACGGCTTCCTCGCCCTCGTCACCGACTATGGCCGCTATACTGCGCATACGCTGATGCAGAAGGCGATCGCCAAAGGCCTCGGCCTCCTCGCCGACGAATTGCGCGAGATCGAGGACGCCGATCCCCAAGGCCACAAGCACCCCCGCTTCAAGAAAAGCGACGACGCAACCGCGGTGCTGCTGAAGCTCGCGTGAGCAGGCGACTTCTTTTTCCCTTGGTCGGATGTCTCAATCCCAACAAAACAATCGTCATTGCCCGGCTTGTCCGGGCAACCCAATTTTCTATCCGCGCCGGGAAATTGGGTCGCCCGCATGACGCGGGCGATGACGAAGATTTTAAGAAGGGAGTTCTATTTCCCCCGACGTCGTCGCACTCAGCGCGCCAGCACCGCCAGCGCCCACACCAGTGGCGACGCCGGATCGAGCATCAGCGCGGCCGCGGCCGAACTGAAATAATCCGCCGGCGCTGGCGGCTGCGGCGGCGCGCGCCTGGGCGGATGCGGCGGCGCGGGATGCAAGGGCAGGGGCGGCGCCGGCGCCTCGGGCATCTCGAATGTCGCGTCGAGCAGCGCCATCACTTCCTCGTCGCGCCGCTCCGCCGTCAGCCCGCCCATGACGACCGCGATGATCCGCCGTCCGCCGCGCTCCGCCGTGCCTACGAGGTTGTAGCCGGAGGCGTCGATGTAACCGGTCTTGATGCCGTCGGCGCCGGCATAGTTGGCGATCAGCGAATTGTGGGTGTTGTAGTCCTCGCCGCGCCAGGTGATCTGCGGGATGCGGAAATAGCCGTAATATTCGGGAAAATCGTAGACCAGGTGCCGCGCCAGGATCGCCAGGTCCTGCGCCGTCGTCTGCTGCAGCTCGTCCGGCAAGCCGGTGGCGTTGTGGAAGAACGTGTGCGCCATGCCGAGCGCGCGCGCCTTGGCGGTCATCAGCTGCGCGAAGTGCCGCTCGCTGCCGCCCAGCGCTTCGGCCACCGCCACCGCCGCGTCGTTGGCCGAGCCGACCACGATCGCCTTGATCGCCATGTCGACCGAAATCCGCTCGCCCTCGCGCAGCCGGATATGCGAGCGCGGCTGCTCGGCGGCGTATTGCGAGACCGCGAGCTTGGAGTCGAGCGCGATCCTGTGCTGCTTCAGGCGCTCGAACAGCAGATACAGCGTCATCATCTTGGTGAGCGAGGCGGGATGGCGCATCGC
>CAYXMO010000640.1:0-1863 GCA_964465935.1 uncultured Rhizobium sp. | reverse complement strand
TTGCGGCCGATGATCATCGGCTCGGTTTCGGGATGGTTGATGTTGGCCGGGATGATGGCGCGGCCGCGCGCGACCTCGTCGCGCACGAACTCGGGCGTGATCTGCTGCGGAATGGAGGCGCCGAAGCTGTTGCCGTCGGCCAGCAGGGAGCGGCCGAGATTCTCGCGGCTCGCGATGAACTTCATCTCTTCGGTGATCAGGCCCTGGCGCGCATAGTGGAGCTGCGACACGTTGCGGCCCTGCTTGGCGCGCAGCGGCCTCAAGGCCGCGCGGTCGAATTGCGGCACCGACAGGAGCTCGCCGCGCTTGAGACCGTCGTCTTCCGGCTTGCGCGCCCTGCCCTCATATTCCTCGACGTCGCCGCGGGCCAAAATCCAGTCGCGGCGGCGCCCGCTCAGGCCCTTTTCGATGTCGATCTTAGCGTTTTCGTCCGTGTACGGACCGGATGTGTCGTAGAGTCGCACCGGCGGCTCGCCGCCGCTTAAGCTCACTTCGCGGAACGGCACGCCGTCGACGAAGACCTTCCTGGAGCCGGGCAGCGCGCCGCGGGTGACGGACGTGACGGATTGCGTATGGAGGACGGGCTTGTTCATCTTCACCTCTCCCTACACCGGTATTAGCCGGATCAGGTTCGAAGGGATTCGCGGGATTGCGATCTCAGCCTCCATGGCCGGGTCCATACGCTGTTGCTACGGACACCCGGCCACCTCAGCACCCCTGGGATGGCGACGATTATCGGCCCACGCGCCCGTCAGTTCAAGCGAAACTCACGGCCGCGCGTGGCGCGGCTGATACAGCCCGATCTC
Organism: uncultured Rhizobium sp.; assembly: GCA_964465935.1. Taxonomy (GTDB): domain Bacteria; phylum Pseudomonadota; class Alphaproteobacteria; order Micropepsales; family Micropepsaceae; genus Rhizomicrobium. Next base: position 1,057 of record CAYXMO010000640.1, on the reverse strand, counting down.
GCCGCCGCCGGGCAGTTTGATTCGCGTCAGATTCCCCCAAGGCTGCATCGCCGGCTCGGAGCATGCGACGCCGGCCTTCTTCAGCCGCGCCATCTCGGCGTCGAGATCGTCGGTCATAAGGAAGAATTCGTGGCTGTCGTTCTCGTCCGACGGATGCACCGCGCATTCGGAGTCCGGCAGCTTGAAGATCAGCCAGCCCCGGTTGACGTCGACATAAGGGAACTTCAGCACGTTCTTGAAGAAGGCCCGGTCGGCCTCGGCGTTCTTGGAATAGACGACGACATGGGCGCCGTTGATCATGAAGGTCCCCCGCTTTTCGAACCTGCCCAGCCTAGCCCAGGCGGCGGGGGACGCGGCAAATGTGTTAGTGTGGCGTGACAGATGAGACGGCGCGGCCCGCCCGCGCGACGATAGGCCATGCGCAGGCACCCGGTCCTCGACCTCTTTCGCATCTTCGGCGTGCCCCTGCGCGTCGTGGTGTTCCAGCGGGTGGCGCGACGACCGTCCACGGCGACCGAGCTGGCCCGCGAATTGCCGATCGGGCGCGCCGCCGTGGTGCAGCACCTGACCGTCCTGAAGGCACATGGCCTGGTCGATGCCGTCCCGGACGGGCGGCGGCGGGTGTACCGCGTCTTGCCGGCGGGATTGAAACCGCTGCGCGACTGGCTGAATGTGCATCAGGGCGCCCCGCCCGCGCCGCAACCCTAGAGGCCCCATGCCGACATCCATCCGCCGCGCCACCGACGCCGACGCCAAGGCGGTCGCCGACGTCTACGTCGCCACGCGCGCAACCATGACCTATCTGCCCAAGCTGCATAGCGAGGAGGAGACGCGGAACCATTTCGCCGGCGTGGTGCGGGACAAGGAGACCTGGGCGGCGGAGCGCGACGGCAAGGTTGTCGGCTTTGCGGTGGTCGACGGCGGCTGGCTCGAGCATCTTTACGTCCACCCGTCGCGCTTCAACAGCCGCACCGGCGACAAGCTGTTCGCCCAGGCGACCCGGCCGCATCCGCAGGGCTTCCAGCCCTGGCGCCAGCACAAGAACACCGGCGCCCGC
>CAYXMO010000639.1:0-1866 GCA_964465935.1 uncultured Rhizobium sp. | reverse complement strand
GCCATCGCGCTCAGCTTCGCCGAAGCCGGCGCCGACGTCGCGATCAACTACCGCCGCGACGAAGCCGCGGCCAAGGACACCGTTGCCGCGATCGAAAAACTCGGGCGCAAGGCCAAGGCTTATTCGGCTTCGGTCGAGAATTGGGACGAAGACGTCGCGATGGTCGCCGAGGTGCTGAAGGATTTCGGGTCCATCGGCATCCTGGTCAACAATGCCGGCATCGCGAGCAGAGGCCAGTCCGTCGCCGACACCGATCCAGCCGAGATGGAGCGCGTCGTCCGCGTCCACGCCTTCGCGCCGCACTATCTGTGCAAGCTCGTCGTTCCGCACATGCGCAAGGAGAAGCGCGGCGACATCGTGATGATCTCCTCGGTCGCGACCAAGGGCAACGCCGCCAACGGCGCGCCCTACAACATGGGCAAGGCGGCGATGGAAGCGCTGGCGCTGACGCTCGCCAAGGAAGAGCGCAAGAACGGCATCCGCACCAACATCGTGGCGCCCAGCCTGACGGTGACCGAGATGGGCATCCGCCTGACCAAGGCGCGCACCGGCGGCGACATCCACAAGCTAGACGCCAACTCCCCCTTCGGCCGCGTGTCGGTGCCGGAGGATGTCGCGGCGGCCGTGACCTGGCTGGTCTCCGACGCCAACCCTTACGCCAACGGCCAGAAGATCAACATCGACGGTGGGAACTGACGGCGAAGATCAGTCGATCGCCTCGATGCCTTGCGCCTTCAGGCGTTCGAGATTGTCCTTCATCTCCTTCAGCCGTTCCAGCGAATGACCCTGCCATTGCGCGACTTCGCCGGTAACGCGCAGCGGCTCGCGGGAGCGATAGGACTTCGTCGGATTGCCGGGGAATTTCTTGTCCGTCAGATTGGGGTCGTCGACGATCGCGCCAGTCGGCTCCACGACATAGATTCGTTCTCGCCCTTCGCCTATGGCGAGCTCGGCGCCCCAGATCGCCGCCTCCAGCGTCGCGGTGAGATAGACCCAGGACGCCTGTTTTTGCGTGCCGTAATTGGAGTTGTAGCCGGCCGCGATCAGGTCTCCCGGCCGCAAGTCGGCCCGGGTGCCGTGGTAGAAAATCTGCGAGGTCGTGTTGTCGGTGGCTGCCATCGGTTCGTTGCTCCTCAGGTGAGGGCCGCGCTTCTGCACCAGCCCCGGGGGCTTGCCGCAATCACCACCCTGGGCTAGACGATGATAGTGGAAGACGACGGCCTTTGCGCCGCGCCCCCGATCCTCTTCAGCACAGCATCTGTCGCACAAGGGCGCTCCGGCCCTACAATCGGCCATGGAGGAATCGATGATCAGGGTCGCCTGTCACTGCGGTGCCGTTCGCCTGAGCGTGGAGCCGGCGCCGCGCTGGGTGCTTGATTGCAACTGCTCGATTTGCCGCCGTTACGGGGCGCTTTGGGCCTATACGCAGGACTCCGGCGGCAAGCCGGTGGTTCACGCGTCCGTCGTGCAAGGGGCCGGCGGCCTGGAAGCCTACATTTAGGGCGACAAGTGGCTGGCGGTCTGGCGCTGCAAGGCTTGCGGCTGCGTGATGTACGGCACGCGTCTCGACGCGCCGGAAACCATCCTGTCGGTGAACGCGCGCATGTTCGTGGATTTCGACCCTGCCGGCGTGACAATCCGGCGGATCGACAATGCCCACACCGGCCGGTTCTGGACGCGCCCCGACGCGGAGATTCTGAAGGGCCGCCACCCACCCATGCCGCCGCCCGGGCCGGACGACTGGCGCTAGACCGGCACCTTGCGGAGGGCAGGGCACTGTTTGCTAAGCTCATCGCCAGAACAACATCGAAGGGAAACGCCATGAAAGCCGCCGTCCTGCGCGAAGTGGGCAAACCGCTCGTCATC
>CAYXMO010000638.1:0-1867 GCA_964465935.1 uncultured Rhizobium sp. | reverse complement strand
ACGCCGACGCCGGCGGCGATGTTGAGGCCGGTATTGCCCTGGACGCTCACCGGCTGCAGCGCGATCGACTTGTCGAGGCCGCCGATCAGAACGTTGGCGCCCAGCCCGATGCCGAAGGTCGCGCCCGCGGTGGCGCCGGCATAATCGCCTTCCAGCGCGCCCGGACGCACATCGGAGGTCGGCGCCACGACGCCCCACACCAGCACGGCGGAATCGGCATAGCCGATGTCGAGACCGTATTTGGAAAAGGTGCCGGTGTAGTGCTCGCCGGCGCCGCTATTGGGGCTGTAGGTGCATTTGAGCGACTTCTCGGAGCCGAACAGGAAGCCGAAGCCGGCCGAGACATTGCAGGTCAAGCTGCCGACCTTGATGCCGGCGGGCGCGGGCGGCGGCGCGGCCACGATCTCCTCCGGCGGGTCGTCGGGCTGCGGCGGACGCGGCTTCGGCGTCACCTGCGGCGCCGCCTGGACGCCCTTGAGGCCGACATCGACCTTCACGGCGCAGCTGTTGACCGGGGTTTCGACATCGGCGACCTGCACCCCGGCGACGAAGTCCTTCAGGCTCGGCTTGGCGGCGCCGTTGGCCGCTGCCAGGACGAGGTCGGCGGCGGCGCAGAAGGCCTGCGAATCCTTGACCCGGCGCAGCTCGGCCTTGGACGCCATGTCGGTCTTGAACAGGTTATAGGCGGCATCGCCGCGGGCGCCGCCCTGGATGCGCTTGAACATGGCGAGCAGGAGCTTGTCGCTCTTGAGCAGCTCGGCGCCGAAGGCCCGGCGGTAGGCGTTGAAGCCCTCGCGGGTGGCATCGCCGCAGGTCAGGGCCGCGTCCACCAGCTGCTGGTCGACGACGGTGGTCTGGATGGCGGCAACTTCAGCCGGGTCGGCGCATCTGAGCACCGGGCGGCGGGCGGCATCGGCCGCCCCGATCGACAGGGCTGTGAATAGGGCCGCGCAAACGCCCACCTTCCATGCGTTTCCCATGCTTAATTCCGGCTCATTGTGTGGCTGCTTTGGCCACCATAGCATCGGGTTTTCGGTGCCGCTAATGCTTCACGCGCCTCTTAGTTAAGGTTCCCGCGGCCGATGAGCCCCAAGAAAACCCGCACGCCCTCCCCGCCGCTGGCCGTCGACCTTAAAGGCGAAGGCGTGCACTGGGACTTCCGCAAGGAGATGTCCTATAGCGACTATCTGGGGCTGAAGGACCTGCTCGCCTGCCAGAGGCCGCGGTCCAAGGCCCATGACGAGACCCTGTTCATCGTCATCCACCAGGCGAGCGAATTGTGGATCAAGCTCTGCCTGCACGAGATCGCCGGCGCCATCCGCCAGATCCGCAGCGGCGATCTGGGTCCCGCCTTCAAGATGATGGCGCGGGTGGCGCGGGTCCAGGTGCAGCTGATCCAATCCTGGGAAATCCTGTCGACCATGACGCCGGCCGACTATGCGAGCTTCCGCGCCGATCTCGGCAAGGCGTCGGGTTTCCAATCGTTCCAATACCGCATGCTGGAATTCCGCTTGGGCAACAAGAACGCGGCGATGGCGCGGGTGTTCGAGGCGGACAAGGCGCTCGACAAACAGGTGCAGGCCGCGCTGACCGAGCCCAGCATCTATGACGAGTCGCTGGCGCTGCTGGCGCGGCGCGGCTTCAAGATTCCGAAGGCCAAGCTGAAACGCGATTTCTCGCAGCCTTATGTCGCCGATGCCAAGGTGACCGAAGCGTGGCGCGCGGTGTATCGCGACGCCGAGCGCCATTGGGAGCTCTACGAGCTCGCCGAAAAGCTGGTCGACCTGGAATACCGCTTCCATCTCTGGCGCTTCAGCCACATGAAGACGGTCGAGCGCATCATCGGCAGCCGCATGGGCACCGGCGG
>CAYXMO010000637.1:0-1875 GCA_964465935.1 uncultured Rhizobium sp. | reverse complement strand
CCGCGCCCTGGTGACGCTGGACGGCGTGCCGCAGAACGATCCCTTCGGCGGCTGGGTGATCTGGTCGTCGCTGCCCAACGAAGACATCGGCGGGGCTGAGATCGTGCGCGGCGCCGGCGCCGGGCCCTATGGCGCCGGGGCGCTGACCGGCGTGATCGCGCTCCGCGAAGCGCGCGGCGACGGCCTCGTTGCCGCCGACGCGTCGCTGGCGGAGTTGAACGGCAAGCGCGCCGCGGCGAGCGGCGGCGCGGCGCTCGGCCCCCTCGCGCTGTTCGCCAGCGCCGCTGACGAAGACAGCGACGGCCGGATCCCAGTTTCGCCGGCACAGCGCGGGCCCGCCGACACCCCGGTCACGCTCCATGCCCGCAGCGCGTCGCTACGCGCCGAAGCCGAGCCGCTCGCCGGCACGCTGCTGTCGCTGCGGCTGGGCGCCTATGGCGAGAACCGCGACTCCGGGCTGGTCTCAGCGCGTTCCTCGGCCGACGGCGTCACCGCGAGCTTGACCCTGGCGCATCCGCAAAGCGGCGGCGAGCGCGGCTGGCGGGTGCAGGCCTGGCTGCGCAACACCGGCTTCTCCAACACCTCGGCGACGATCCTGGCGGGGCGCAGCGGCACGACACTGAGCAACGACCAGTATTCCACGCCGGCGCTCGGCTTCGGCTTCAATGCGGCGCTGCGCGGCTCCTGGTCGTGGCTCGATTGGGAGGTGGGCGGCGACGCGCGCTTCACGCAAGGCGAGTCCAAGGAGCATTTCCAGCCGGTCGCCGGCATCTTCACCCAAGGACGCGTCAGCGGCGGGCGCACCTTCGTCGGCGGCTTCTATATCGAGAGCGCGGCGCATCTGGACGGGCTCCTCCTCACCGCCGGCCTGCGCGCCGACCAATGGGCCGCGACCGGCGGACACCTGATCCAAACGACGCTGGCGACCGGCGTCGTCACCGTGAACCAGACGACGCCGAGCAAGAGCGGCATCGTGCCGACGGCGCGGCTTGGCCTGCGCCAGGACCTGGGCGATGGGCTCTATCTGCGCAGCGCCGCTTATGGCGGCTTCCGTGCGCCGTCGCTGAACGAGCTCTACCGCCCGTTCCGGCTCGGCAACAACATCACGCAGGCCAATCCCGGGCTGACGCCCGAAAAACTCTACGGCGCCGAACTGGGCCTGGGCGAAGACAGCGAGAGCTTCGGCTGGGACGCGACGCTCTTCTACAACCAGCTGCACGGCGCGATCACCAACGTCACCGTGGCGCGCGGGCCCATCGTGGTGCCGGGGCTGGGCACGGTTCCGGCCGGCGGCCTTCTCATCCAGCGCCAGAACGCGGGCAACATCCACGCCTATGGCCTCGAATCCGAAGCGCATTGGCAGGCAACCGACTGGCTCGGGCTGACCGCCGCGTTCGACTATGTCGACGCCCATGTCGAAGGCGGGCTGGCGGCGGCGCAGCTCACCGGCAAGCGCCCGGCGCAGGCGCCGCGCTTCACCCTGACGGCGGGCCTCCGCGCCTCGCCGCTGGAGCGGCTGACCGTCAGCGCCGCTGTCCGCTACGAAAGCACCCGCTTCGCCGACGACCAGAACACGCTCGCCCTCGCCCCCGCCGCCACGCTCGACGCGCGAATCTCGTATCGCCTGTGGAATGGGCTCAGCGCCTATCTCGCGGGCGACAACCTGTTCGACGCGAGCGTTGCGACTACTGAGAGCGCCGATTTTGTAACAAACTACGCGAGCCCGCGCGTCCTGCGCATCGGACTTTCCTGGACGGAATGACGCGCGCGCGGCGGCGCAGCGCGCGCTATAGTGCCCGCGCTCCCATCGCCAGGTCCGTCATGAACAAGAAAGTCTATCCCGACGCCAAGGCCGCGCTCGACGGCGTGCTGTTC
>CAYXMO010000636.1:0-1881 GCA_964465935.1 uncultured Rhizobium sp. | reverse complement strand
TGCTCGAAGGCGAGGAACGCCTTGACCAGCGCGTCGGCGGTCGGACGGTCGACCGCGTTGCGGGCGTGGGAGCGCTCCAGGATGACGGTCGTGACGGGGCCGCTCCGGTCCACGCGGATGTGTTCTGCGCCCATGGCCGTTTCCCCCATGTTTTCATCAGTTTGTCACGGCGAAGGCGGCGGGGCCACTGTGACGTAGCGAGAGCTTGGAAAATTCATCCTTTGGGACTAAACCGGCCAGCGCAAATCCATTCGCTTTTTGAAGAAGGCGCCCTCCTTTGACCCGCAGTCTCGACTCGTTCAAATCCCGCCGCACCCTGACGGCGGGCGGCAAGACCTATGCCTATTTCAGCCTGACCGCCGCCGAGAAGAACGGCCTCAAGGGCGCTTCCAAGCTGCCCTATTCGCTCAAAGTCCTGCTCGAGAACCTCTTGCGCTACGAAGACGGCAAGACCGTCACTGCCAGCGACATCAAGGCGGTGGTCGAATGGCTGGACAAGAAGTCGTCGGACCGCGAGATCGCCTTCCGCCCGGCGCGGGTGCTGATGCAGGACCTGACCGGCGTGCCGGCGGTGGTCGATCTCGCGGCGATGCGCGATGCGATGAAGAAGCTCGGCGGCAATCCGGAGAAGATCAATCCGCTCGCCGAAGTCGACCTCGTCATCGACCATTCGGTGATGGTCGATAATTTCGGCAAGAAGGATTCGTTCAAGAAGAACGTCGTCATCGAATATGAGCGCAACGCCGAGCGCTACCAGTTCCTGCGCTGGGGCCAGCAGGCCTTCGCGAATTTCCGCGTCGTGCCGCCGGGCACCGGCATCTGCCACCAGGTCAATCTCGAATATCTGGCGCAGACGGTGTGGACGCGCGGCGAGACGGAAGACAAGAAGACCGTCGAATACGCCTTCCCCGACACGCTGGTCGGCACCGACAGCCACACCACCATGGTCAACGGCCTTTCGGTGCTGGGCTGGGGCGTCGGCGGCATCGAAGCGGAGGCGGCGATGCTCGGCCAGCCGATCTCGATGCTCATCCCCGAAGTCATCGGCTTCAAGGTCACCGGCAAGCTGCGCGAAGGCGTCACCGCCACCGACCTGGTGCTCACCGTCACCCAGATGCTGCGCAAGAAGGGCGTGGTCGGCAAGTTCGTGGAGTATTACGGCCCCGGCCTCGACGACATGTCGCTGGAAGACCGCGCCACCATCGCCAACATGGCGCCGGAATACGGCGCGACCTGCGGCTTCTTCCCGGTCGACGCCGAGACGCTGCGCTACCTCAAGGACACCGCGCGCAAGCCGGCGCGCGTCGCGCTGGTCGAGAAATACGCCAAGGCGCAGGGCCTCTACCGCACGAGGAAGAGCGAAGACCCGGTGTTCACCGACACGCTGGAGCTCGATCTCAATTCGGTCGAGCCGAGCCTCGCCGGTCCGGCGCGGCCGCAAGACCGCGTGCCGCTGGGCAGCGCGGCGCACGAATTCGCCGTCGCCCTGATGAACACCTACAAGAAGGAAGACGACGCCAACCGCCGCGCCAAGCTGGCGGGCACCGAGCATTCGATCGGCCATGGCGACGTCGTGATCGCAGCCATTACGTCCTGCACCAACACCTCCAATCCGTCGGTGATGATCGGCGCCGGTCTCGTCGCCAAGAAAGCGGTCGAGCGCGGCATCGCGGTGCGGCCCTGGGTCAAGACTTCGCTGGCGCCGGGCAGCCAGATCGTCACCGACTATCTGGAGAAGGCGGGCTTAAACAAATATCTCGACAAGCTCGGCTTCCAGCTCGTCGGTTACGGTTGCACCACCTGCATCGGCAATTCCGGCCCGCTGCCGGAGAACGTCGCCGACGCGATCACCAGCGCCGATCTCGTCGCCGCCGCCGTGAT
>CAYXMO010000635.1:0-1882 GCA_964465935.1 uncultured Rhizobium sp. | reverse complement strand
CGTCGCCTCGGCGACATAGCCGCGATAGTCGAACATCATCGCGTCGGCATAGCCCTTGGCCTCGGCGGCGTGCTTGGACATGGTGCAGATCATGTAGAGGCCCGACGCCTTGGCGCCGGTCGGCGCGGTGTCGGGCGCCGGGCGCTTCCAGTCCGAGACGTCGAGGCGGATGCCCTTCATCTTCTCCTCGGGATGGAAATAGGAGGCCCATTCCCAGGACGCGATGGCGACGTGAATCTTGGTGTGCTGCGCCGACACCGCCATCATCTCGCTGCCGCGCCACACCACCGGACGGATATAGGCGTCCTTGTATCCCTGCACGGTGCAGGCCTCGATGCAGGCGGCGCTGATCTCGGCCTGGCTGAACGGGATCGTCATGCCGAGGATGCGGGCGGATTCGAACAGCCGCGCCGTGTGCTCCTCCAGCTTGTAGATGCGGCCCGAATACATGCGCTCGCCCTCGAACACGCAGGAGGCATAGTGCAGGCCATGGGTCAGGACGTGGACCTGGGCGTCGCTCCAAGGGATCATCTTGCCGTCGAACCAGAGCTGGCCTTCGCGCTTGTCGAAGGGAACGATCTCGGCCATGGGAAATGTCCTTTTCTGGCCCGCATCGGCGGGCGGATGCCCTTGCCCGCGCCGCAGGTTGGGCCTAGTTAAGCCAAGGGGTTAGCGCCCTTTCGCGGGTATTATAGCGTCCGCGAAGGGCTTGCAAACAAGGGCTGAAGAATAGCTGCCATGACCGCCGCCCAATCGGCCACCGAAGACCCCCACCTGCTCGTGGTCGACGACGACGAGCGCCTCCGGACCCTGCTGACGCGCTATCTGAGCGCCAATGGCTACCGGGTGACGGCGGCGGCAGACGCGGCCAGCGCCCGCGCCCTGATGAAAAGCTTCGCCTTCGACCTTCTGGTGCTCGACGTCATGATGCCGGGCGAGACCGGGTTCGAGCTGACCAAGGCGGTGCGCGCCGGCAGCCAGGTGCCGATCCTGATCCTGACCGCGCGCGGCGAGGCGGAGGACCGCATCCAGGGCCTGGAGTTCGGCGCCGACGACTACCTGCCCAAGCCGTTCGAGCCGCGCGAGCTGGTGCTCAGGGTCAGCGCCCTTTTGCGCCGCGCCGCGCCGCCGGCGCAGAACGCGCATTCGGAAGTGCGGATGGGCGAGGCGGTCTACGATCCGGAGCGCGGCCAGCTCAAGCGCAAGGGCAAGCCGGTGCACCTGACGAGCTCGGAAAGCGCGCTTCTGAAACTGTTCGCCGCCAATGCCGGTCGTTCGTTCTCGCGCAGCGACCTTTGCACAAGGCTCGGCGTCGCGCTGGAACGCTCGATCGACGTGCAGGTGACGCGGCTGCGCCGCAAGATCGAAGAAGACCCCAAGCTGCCGCTCTACCTGCAGACGGTGCGCGGCGTAGGATATGTCCTTGTCCCAGACCGAGTCTCCTGACGCGCGGCGCGGCCTGGCGCGCTACGATCCGTTCCGGGTCCTCAGGCGCTACATGCCGCGCGGACTGTTCTGGCGCTCGCTGCTGATCATCGTGACGCCGGTGATCCTGCTGCAGGGCGTGGTGTCCTATGTCTTCTTCGAGCGCGACCTCGAATCCACCACGCGCTGGATGGCGCGCGACATCGCCGCCGACGCGGCGTTCCTGGTGGCGCTGGAGGAGACCCATGGCGCCGCCGAGCGCGCCGCGCTGCGTGCCCAGGCGACGCGCATGCTCGCCTATCCGGTGACGTTCGAAGCCGGCGCCACCATCCCGCCGCCGCAGAGGCGGCGCGCCAACACCACCATCGACCGCGCCCTGGACGAGGTCATCGGCCAGCAGATCGCCGGCAACCGCAACTTCATGGTCGACAGCGGCGACCGCGTCATCGACATCCGC
>CAYXMO010000634.1:0-1887 GCA_964465935.1 uncultured Rhizobium sp. | reverse complement strand
TGACCAAACCTCTCGCCGACAAAATCGCGCTCGTCACCGGCGCGTCGCGCGGCATCGGCCGGGCGGCGGCGCTGGGCCTCGCTGAGGCCGGTGCGCATGTCATCTGTCTCGCCCGCACCACCGGCGCGCTGGAGGAGCTCGACGACGAGATCCGCAAGGCCGGCGGCAGCGCCACGCTGGTGCCGCTCAACATCCGCGACTTCGCCGGGCTCGACCGCCTCGGCCAGCAGATTTTCGAGCGCTGGGGCCGGCTCGATGCGCTGTTCGGCAATGCGGGCTCGCTCGGCGTGCTGACGCCGCTGGCGCATCTGGAGCCCAAAGTGTTCCACGAGCTGATCGAGGTGAACCTCACCGCCAATTGGCGCCTGATCCGCTCGCTCGATCCGGTGCTGCAGCTGTCCGAGGCCGGCCGCGTGCTGTTCGTCACCTCCGGCGCGGCGCGCTCGCACACCGCGTTCTGGGGCGGCTACGGCATGGCCAAGGCGGCACTGGAGTCGCTGGCGCTGACCTATGCCGCCGAGTGTGCTGGCACGGCGATCAAGGTGAACCTGCTCAGCCCCGGTCCGGTGCGCACCGGGATGCGCGCCAAGGCGATGCCGGGCGAGGACCCGGAAACGCTGCCGCCGCCCGCCGCGCTGGCGCCGCTGATCGTCGAACTGCTGTCGCCGGCGACCACGAAAAACGGCGAATTGGTGGCGTTCAAGGCAAAATAAGCCGATAGCGGCGGCGCCGCCGCGGGCCTAGGCTTGCGTCATGCGCTACGTGCTTTTGACGCTCGCGATCTTAAGCGGCAGTGCGATGGCCGCAACGACGCTGAGCTATCGCGAATTCGTCACGCGCGCGCAGGCGCTTCGTGCCGGTACGACGCGCGACGCGGTCGTCGCCGCGCTCGGCAAGCCCGACGAAGAAACCAAGGCCTATCTCGGCTATTCCCTGGCCCGCTTCACGTCGAGCTTTCCGGTCGGCACGCAGTTCTACTATGCCGCCGAGATCGACTTGAAAGACGGGCGCATGATCGGCGCCGTCAAATGGGCCTGGATGGACACGACCGGCCCGGCGCCGGGAAGCCATTGATCACGTCAGCGTCGCCGACGGCGCGGTGATGCGCTGCGCCTCATAGGCCTTCATCCGCCCGATCGCTTCCTCACCGATGCACAGCTTCATGAACAGGTTGCGCTCCAAGGCGAGGCCTTGCTCCAGCGGCATCGCCACCGCGCCCTTCACCAGCCGCTTGATGTAGCGCACCGATTCCGGCGTATGCGTCGCCATGCGCCGCGCCAGCTCCAGCGCGCGGTCGAGCGCCTTGCCCTTCACGGTCTCGTGCACGAAGCCCTTCGCCGCCGCTTCGCCGGGATTGACCGTGGCGCCGGCCAGGATGTGCAGCAGCGCGTTGGCGGTGCCGATGGTGCGCGGCAGGCGCTGGGTGCCGCCGCCACCGGGCAGGATGCCGATGTTGATCTCGGGCAGGCCGATCTGGAAATCGCCCTCCTGCGCGATACGGATGTCGCAGCCGAGACAAAATTCGAAGCCGCCGCCCATCGCCGAGCCGCTGATCGCCGCGATCACCGGCTTGTCCATGCTCTCGGCCAGCGCTATCGCCTTGTCGAAGCTGCCGGCCTGATAGGGCGCGTTCTCCGGCCAGGTCTGCCCCTTCAATCGCTCGCCCATCTCCACCAGCGCCGCCACCGAATAGTGCCGCACGAAATAGCCCGGCGCTCCGCCGGTCACGATCACGACCCGCACCGCGGCGTCGGCGGCGACGGCGCTCAACGCTTCGAACAGCGCATCGCTCATCTCCGGATCGAAGAAGATGCGCGCCGGGGAGCCCAGCGTGACGACGGCGATGCCGTCCGCGATGCGAGTGGAGAGGACTTCGGGATTGGGCAT
>CAYXMO010000633.1:0-1889 GCA_964465935.1 uncultured Rhizobium sp. | reverse complement strand
GTCTACGTCACCTATATCCGCACCACGCCGCAGAAATTGTGGGAGGCGCTGACCAAGCCGGAATTCATCGCGCAATATTGGTGGCCGGCAGGCTCGAAGATCGCATCGGAATGGAAGCCGGGCGCGTCGTGGTCGATGGCCTTCGCCGACGGCCGCGTCTGCGATGTCGGCGAGATCGTCGAGAGCGATCCGCCGCGCCGCCTGGTGCTCAAATGGCACAACGAGCTCATCGCGGAATACAAGGCGGAGGGCACGGTTCTGGGCACCTATGAGCTGGTGCAGGACGGCGACATCATGCGCCTGACCATCACCCACACGATGGATATCGACAATTCCAAGCTGATCGAGGGCGTGTCGGTCGGCTGGCCCATCGTGCTGGCGAGCCTCAAGAGTTTCCTGGAGACCGGCAAGCCGATGCTCGAGATACATCTGCCGGCTTCCGTCGTGCGGAGGGCGTGATGAGCGGGCACAGCAAGTTCGTCTACGTCATCGTCATCCGCGCGAGCCGCGAGAAGGTCTGGCAGGCGCTGACCGAGCCGGCGTTCACCAAGGCCTACTGGGCCGGCACCTACCAGAAATCCGATTGGACGAAGGGCTCGCCCTGGCAGGTCTTCACGCCGGATGGGCGGCTGTGGGACGCCGGCGAGATCCTCGAGAGCGATTATCCGTCCAAGCTCGTGCTCACCTGGCGCAAGGAGCCGTCCGACAAGCAGTTCCTCGCCGAGATGCATGCGGAAGGCTTCAGCCGGCTGACCTATGATCTTAAGGACGTCGATCTCGGCGTGCAGCTCACGCTCACCCACGAGATGGACGTAGACAACTCCAAGCTGATCGGCGCGGTGTCGGAGGGCTGGCCGTCGGTGCTGTCGAGTCTCAAGACCCTGCTCGAAACCGGCACGGCGCTCCCGAACTCCGGCAAATGGCCGGAGGGTTTGTGATCTATCGCGCCGGAAAAGAGGAACTCACGGCAGTCGCGATGGCGGTGCAGAGCGTGCAATAGAGACGGTCGGTGATGGCCTCGTAGCGTTTCTCCACGGCGCCGTCGAAGACGAAGTCGTTCCACGAGCCCATCCCGCCGAACTGCCACGCCGCATTGGCCCCGGCGTAAAGCCGCCTGGCGTCTAAGGTGAGGTCGGCCAGCAACAGGGCGTCGATGTGCTCGCGCTCAGCCGGTCCGCTATGATCGAGCGCGTGGAGCGCGTCGCCGTAGAGCGCTTCGAAGTTCGTGATCTTCATATCGTGCGCGAAGGCGGCGGCCTCGGTGACGGCGTCGCGGACCTTGGCCGTCATTTCAGCCACGCTGGGCTGTGGCGCCGGCGGCTTGCACCAGCCGGTTTCTATCCGTGTGTAGACCAGAATCCAATCCTTGCGGTCCTGCCTTTCCGTCTCCGCGATGTCTTCCGACAATTCCCAGAGATCGGAACAGGATTCGCCGGCTGTCTCGACGATCCAGCGCGCGCCTTGGTTGGCCATGCCGCTGAGCAGCCAATCATCCGAACCACGCGTTATCCAATGCAGCCGCAGGCCGCGACTGTGGCGCGCGATCCGATCGAGCCAATCGTTCGGGTCCTTCGCGATCTCGCTACCCTTCGCATCGACGAAGCGGCAACTTCGGGTGAACACGAAGATCGACGCATCGGGCCAGAAATTCCGCAACGGCTTACCGGCTCGCACGCGATTTCCCGCCAACGTCAGCAATACGTTCTGGATGATGGACATCTGCATCGATTATCTCTGGCACTTCGGGCAATAGAATGTCGAGCGCCCCGCCTGCACGATGCGCTTCACGGTGCCTTTGCAGCCCGGGCAGGCTTCGCCTTCGCGGCCATAGACCGCGAAGCGCTTCTGGAAATAGCCGAGCTCGCCGGTGACCTGCTTGTGGTCGCGCA
>CAYXMO010000632.1:0-1893 GCA_964465935.1 uncultured Rhizobium sp. | reverse complement strand
GGCTGACGCCGTCCATCTTCAGCAGCGCCGGCCGGCGCGCGATCTGCTCGATGACATTGGGCGGCAAGGACTTGGCGAAGGCGGCGCGCACCTTGGCGCGGGCGTTGCGGACGCTGACGCCACGTACCACGGCAGCGGCGGCGAAGGTCAGCGCCAGGCCCAGGCTCGGCCCCAGCGCGTCGAACAGCACGCGGTCGGTCGCATAAAGACGCCAGGATGCGAACAGCGCCGCAGCGATGCTGACCGCGGTGAACAGCGCCGACCAGCCGACGCCGAAACGCGCGAAGACGATGATCGCGGCGATCCCGAAGATGGCGAGGCAGATCAGCTCCGCTTCGATTGCCGAGGCGGGGCGGCGTAGCGGGCTCGCGGTCAGGATGTTCTCCAGTGCCTCGGCATAGACGGCGGCGACGCTGCGCGCGCCCGCCGGCGTCGCGATGGTCTCTCCCGGCGGCCCCAGGATGACGACGGCGTTGGCGAGGCGCGCATGCGGCACCGCGCCCGCGTCCAGCGCCGCCGCCGAGATGCCGCGCGGCGCATCGGCCGGGGCATAGGCGATCCACAGCGATCCGTCCGGCGCCAGCGGCACGGCGGCGTTGTGCGCCTCGACCGAAGCGATGCCGGGCCGCGCGCCGAACAGGCCGTTGTCGCCTTCGTCGCTGCGCAGGATCAGGTGCGGCTTGTTCTCGAGCACGCGCAGCATCTCGGCGGTCAGGGATGGCACCGCGGCGCCGTTCAGCCGGAAGGCCAGCGGCATGCGGCGCAGCTCGCCGTCGGAATCGAACATCAGGTTGAGCGCGCCGACGCCCAGACTGGTGCGCTCCACCGGCGCAATCGCGCCTTGCGCCGCCGTGAAGTTCGGGGCATGGGCGAAGGGATTTTTGTTGCCGGCGAAACGCAGATTGGCGCGGATCGCGGGCGCGCGCGACACCGCGGCGGTGCCGAGCGTAAAACCGCTGACGGAAGCAAGGTCCGACAGCGCGGCGGCGAATGTGTCGTCGGGCGACGTCATCTGGTTGAGCGCGTTGCGCACCGCATCGCCTTCGGGTCCGGTCGGAACCTGCGCCAGCAGGGCGTGCGGCGAGGCGGGATCGGGCGTGTCGAGCGGGAAGACGAACACCGCCATCGCGGCGCCTTGCGCTTTCAGATCGCGCGTCAGCCGCGCCAGCACCGCATGCGGCCAGGGCCAGGGCCCAAAGCGCTTCAGGCTGGCGCCATCGGCTTCGAGCATGCGCACCGCGAAGCCCGAATGGGCCGTCGTGTCCTGATAAGCCCGCGGCAGGCTGCGTTGGTAGGAATCGAACAGCACGCCGCGCAGCTGGGTGGCGACGCCGGCGGCGTCGCTGGCCAGCAGGAACAGCATCGCCGCGAGCATGATGCCGGGAAACGCCCAGATGGCGATCGGTCGGCCTTGAAAATTCATTGGCGATCCATGACGGCGATGGCGAATCCTAACACGTGGCTGGTGTCATTGCGGAAGACGCCCGCCCGCGCAACGCGCAAGAATGCGCAGCGCCGGCGCGGCCCGGCGGCGCCGCGCCGGCTTGCGCTCCCGCGCCCGGCGCGCCGTAACCTTCCTGTAACATATTGAACTTATTGTGACTTATAAGCCGAGTCATTTTCTTGACGGAGCCGTCATTTTCGCTTGCGCTGGAAAATGGGCGGCGTATCCTTATCTCAAAGCCAGCCTGACAAGTGTGAAGAGGGAGTTGCTCATGGAGAACATCACCAAGGATCCGGCCTATAACGCGGTCGATCCCACCGATTTTCCGGCGATGCTCAATCCGGGCCGCTATGGCGAGCGCTCCACCGCGTTCGACAAGATCATCAGCGCGACGCACGACCATTTCTGGGATCCGCTGGACAAGAAATACATCGACTTCAGCCAGCCCT
>CAYXMO010000631.1:0-1899 GCA_964465935.1 uncultured Rhizobium sp. | reverse complement strand
GAGATCGGCGTGTTCGAGATGACGGGCAAGGGCCTGGCCGAAGTCGCCAACCCGTCGGCGCTGTTCCTCGGCGACCGCAACTCGACCGCGCCGGGCACCGCGGTGTTCGCTGGCCTCGAAGGCACGCGGCCGCTGCTGGTGGAAATCCAGGCGCTGGTCGCCGCCGCCGGCTACGGCACGCCCCGCCGCGCCGTCGTCGGCTGGGACACCGGGCGCCTCGCCATGATCCTCGCCGTGCTCGACGCGCGGGGCGGCTTGGGCATCAGCGCCTCCGACGTCTACCTCAATGTCGCGGGCGGGCTGAAAGTCGGCGAGCCGGCCGCCGATCTCGCCGCGGCGGCGGCGTTAATCTCTTCCTTCGCGGGCCGGCCGCTGCCGCGGGAAACCGTGTTTTTCGGAGAGATCAGCCTGACAGGTGACGTCCGCCCGGCGCCGCAGGCCGAGTTGCGCCTCAAAGAAGCGGCCAAGCTCGGCTTCGCCACCGCCATCGTGCCGTCGGGCACCAAGATAGAAGCACCGGGCATCGACCTCAAACCCGTCCGGGATGTTACGGAGCTGGTTTCGCTGATCGGAGCCGAGTCGGGCGCGCCGCGGCGTGGTACAATGGACGCATGAGTCTGGCGTTCTCGTTCGTCGATCTGGTCGTCGTCCTGGTGATCCTCGGGTCGATGGCGTACGCGATCTGGCGCGGCTTCGTGTCGGAGACGCTGTCCATCGTCGCCTGGGCGGCGGCGGCGCTCGCCTCGCTCTACCTCGGCCCCTGGGTCGCGCGCATGGCGCATGGGCTGATCGCCACGCCCTGGATTGCCACCGTGGTCGGCTATGCCGCGGTGTTCATCGTCGTCTTCATCCCGCTGCAATTCGCCAGCTACCGCTTCAGCGAAGGCGTCAAGCGCTCGCCGGTGGGGCCGCTCGACCGCGTGCTCGGCGGCACCTTCGGCATCGTGCGGGGCCTCGCCATCCTCGGCATCGCCTATCTGATCTTCACCGCCTTCGTTCCGATCCGCGAGCAGCCGCTGTGGCTGCGGGAAGCGCGCACCCTGCCGCTGATCCAGAGCTCGGCGCAGGTGCTGCTCGTCCTGGTTCCCGACCGCCACGACGCCCCGCCACCGCCCGCGCCTCTGGCGCCCCCGGCGACTCACCCGCAGACGATTCGCGACCTGCTGGCGCCGCCGCCGCCCGCGACGCATCCGGCACACCCGGTGAAACCGAAAAAACATCCCAAAAAGGCCTATGGCGCCGGGGACCGCCGCGCGCTAGACAGACTTTTCGAGGCGACAGGCAGCGGCGGCACCCAGAAGCCATGATCGGCCTTCAAAAAGGCGATAGATTTCAAGACGATAAGCCGCACGAGGAGTGCGGCGTGTTCGGCATTTTCGGGCACCCGGATTCGGCTGCGCTGACCGTGCTCGGCCTGCACGCCTTGCAGCATCGCGGACAGGAAGCCGCAGGCATCGTCACCTATCACGAAGGCCATTTCATCTCGGAGCGCCATGCCGGCCTGGTCGGCGACATTTTCGGCGGCCGCAATGCGACTCGGGTAGAGAATCTCAAAGGCTCCTTCGCCATCGGCCACAACCGCTATTCGACCGCGGGCGGCTCGGCGGCGCGCAATATCCAGCCGATGTTCGCCGACCTCTCCGCCGGCGGCCTCGCCATCGCCCATAACGGCAATCTCACCAACGCGCTGGCGCTGCGCTCGGAGCTCGTCTCCGAGGGCCGCATCTTCCAGTCGACCTCCGACACCGAAGTGATCATCCATCTGGCGGCGCGCAGCACCTATCGCCAGATCGTCGACAAGCTGATCGACGCGCTCAAGAAGGTGAAGGGCGCCTATTCGCTGGTGGCGCTGACCTCCAAGAAGCTGATCGGCGTGCGCGATCCCTGGGGCGTGCGCCC
>CAYXMO010000630.1:0-1900 GCA_964465935.1 uncultured Rhizobium sp. | reverse complement strand
CCTTCAACACCTGCACCGGAATGTGGCGGTTGCCGATGTGCCAGGCGATGCGCGCGGTATCGGCAACCGAATGGGTGTGGATGTCGGCCACAGGCTCGTCCGCCGCGACGACGGCGAGGACGCCGCCGCCTTCGAGTGCTAGGCCCTCGCCGTGCTGCAAGACGCGCGGCTTGTCGAGGTCGAGCAGGAAGGCGTTGCCCTTGGTGTCGGTGAGCTTGGTGCGGCGGCGGTAGCGGTCGTCATAGGTGAGCGACACGGTGCCGACGCTGTCGCGCCAGGTGCCGGGACTGAGGACCTTGGTCGCGCGCTTCATGGTCAGAACAGGAAATAGCGCTGCGCCATCGGCAACACGCTTGCCGGTTCGCAGGTGAGCAGAACGCCGTCGGCGCGTACCTCATAGGTTTCGGGATCGACTTCGATCCTGGGCGTTGCGCCGTTCAATATCATGTCGCTTTTCTTCACCGTTCGCGTGCCGGCCACCGCCACGGCCTTGCGCCGCAGACCAAGACGGGCCGGCACCCCGGCATCGAGCGCCGCCTTGGACACGAAGGTGATATTGCTGGCGGCGTTGAGGCGGCCGAACGCCGCAAACATCGGGCGGTAGTGCACCGGCTGCGGCGTCGGGATCGAGGCATTGGGGTCGCCCATCGCGGCGCAGGCGATCGCGCCCGCCTTGAGCACCAGGTCCGGCTTCACGGCGAAGAACATCGGCTTCCACAGCACCAGATCCGCGATCTTGCCGATTTCGACGGAGCCGACATGCGCCGCGATGCCGTGGGTGATCGCGGGATTGATCGCGACCTTGGCGATGTAGCGCCTGACGCGCAGATTGTCGTTGTCGCCGCGCTCGCCGGGCAGCCGGCCGCGCTGCTTCTTCATCTTGTCGGCGGTCTGGAAGGTGCGGATCAGGACCTCGCCGACCCGGCCCATCGCCTGGCTGTCGGACGAGATCATCGACAGGGCGCCGATGTCGTGCAGGATGTCTTCGGCCGCGATGGTCTCCTTGCGGATGCGGCTTTCGGCGAAGGCGACATCCTCCGGGATGCGGCGGTCGAGATGGTGGCACACCATCAGCATGTCGAGGTGCTCGTCGATGGTGTTGATCGTATAGGGCCGCGTCGGATTGGTGCTCGACGGCAGCACGTTCGCCTCGCCCGCGAGCTTGATCACGTCGGGCGCGTGGCCGCCGCCGGCGCCTTCGGTGTGGAAGGCGTGGATGGTGCGCCCGGCGATGGCGGCGATGGTGTCGGCAACGAAGCCGCTCTCGTTGAGCGTGTCGGTGTGGATCGCGACGCCGACATCCATCGCGTCGGCGACTTTGAGGCAATTGTCGATCGCGGCGGGCGTGGTGCCCCAGTCCTCGTGCAGCTTGAGGCCGCAGACGCCGGCTTCGACCTGCTCGATCAGGCCATCGGGGTGCGAGGCATTGCCCTTGCCGAACAGGCCGATATTGACCGGCATGCCTTCGGCGGCTTCGAGCATGCGGGCGATGTGCCAGGGACCGGGCGTGCAGGTCGTGGCGCTGGTGCCTTCGGCGGGGCCGGTGCCGCCGCCGAGCATGGTGGTGACGCCCGAGGCGATGGCGTCATCGGCCTGCTGCGGGCAGATCCAGTGGATATGCGCGTCGATGGCGCCAGCGGTCAGGATGCGCCCCTCACCGGCGATGATCTCGGTGCCCGGACCGATGACGATGTCGACGCCGGGCTGGATGTCGGGATTGCCGGCCTTGCCGATGGCGGCGATGCGGCCGTCTTTCAGCGCGACGTCGGCTTTGACGATACCCCAATAATCGACGATCACGGCATTGGTGATGACGGTGTCGGCGGCACCCTGGGCGCGGCTGCGCTGGCTCTGGCCCATGCCGTCGCGGATCACCTTGCCGCCGCCGAATTTCACCTCC
>CAYXMO010000629.1:0-1914 GCA_964465935.1 uncultured Rhizobium sp. | reverse complement strand
ACATGGCCGAACTCTATGCCGAAGGCGACCGCATGGTCGGCGACGACATCGCCGAGGAAGGGATCAAGTATCTGATCCAGCTCAATGGCGGCACCAAGCTCGGACAATCGCTGCTCGCAGCCGAATAAGCGGCGTCAGTGCCGGCGCGAAATGCGAAAGGGCGGATCGGCGACGGTCCGCCCTTTTTGCCGTCACAGCCCGACGCCGCGCAGCAGGCCCGGAACGGTGTTGCTCAGCAGCGCACGCATCTCCGCTGCCAGCAGCGCGTTGCTCTGCGGCGTGGGGTTGGAGAACGCCGCCTCGTTATAGGTGCCGGCGAGGCGGCCGACCGCGCGCGCCTTCAGGTCGTTCAGGATTTCGCCGGTCTTGCCGTCCAGCACCACCGCCCGCATGAACAGGATGGTCTGTCGCCCCGACACGCCCAGGCCGAAGAATGCGCGCTTGAAATAGTCGTGCTTGCTGATCTGTCCCATCCCCGGCAACAGCAGGATCACCAGATCGACCGGATGGCTCGCGCGCCACGCCTTCAGGTCGTCGCGCACCATGTCCAGCGGCCCGTCGCTCAGCCGGACGCTGTTGGCATGCGCCACCAGAGTCGCGGAAGGAACGTCGACCGGGATCGCGCCGAAGCCGGGTACGTCGGTCGTCAGCGCATGCATCGCAGCGGCGACCACGGCATCGTCCAGCTTGGCGCCGTCGAGATGGACGTTCTCCGAATAGCCGTTCTCGATGAGCGCCACATTGAGCGCCTGATAGCCGATCGTGTCGCCGAACGCCGAGACGATGGCGACGGTATGGGCGCGCGGCTTCAGATCGATGGTGGGCTTGTCGTCTTTGCCCCCAAAGCCACCGGACTGAGCGTCCGTCGACGGCAGGTCGTCGGCCGCAGCGTGGTCCTGGGGCGGCGGCTGCGCCTCGTCTGGGACAGGAGCATTCTGGGCCAAGGAAGCTCCTGCCAGGCACCCCGCGAGCAACAACGCAATCGCCGCACGCACCATATGAGTCCTGCCCCCGCGGCGGGAGCTTAGCTGTCGATGCTGCGGCTCCAAAAGGGCTGCAGCCAGTCTTTCGCAGCGAAAAATCCCGGTCTTTGGCCAAAATACTGCGGCCTGAGTCCCTTTTCCGGTGCCAAGCCGCATGCTATGAATGAATATTCATTCTCTTTTAGAGCGGGCGATGGTTGACGTTTTGGAGCGGGAGGACGGGAAAAGCGACGACAAGCGCGCCCGCCTGCTCGACGCCGCGCTCGACCTGTTCGAAAGCCGCGGCTTCGATGGCGTCGCGGTGCCGGAGATCGCAGCCAAGGCAGGCGTCGCAGTCGGCACCGTCTATCGCTACTTCGCGGGCAAGGAGGCGCTGGTCAACGCGCTCTACCGGCACTGGAAGGGCGTCTACAACGCCATGGTGCTCGCGCCCTTGCCGCCGGGGCTGACCGCGCGCGACGCCTTCACGACCTACTGGCTGCGCATGACCGACTACGCGCGGATGCATCCGCGGGCGGTGCGCTTTATGGATCTGCACCATCACGGCGCCTATCTCGACGACGAGTCCAAGGCGATGAGCGGCACCTACCGCGACGTGGCGCAAGCCTTCATCGGCCGGGCCCGCGCCCAGGGCGCCATCCGCGACATCGATCCGATCCTGGTGGTGGCGCTGATGTGGGGCGCCGCCGCGGGCTTGGTGAAGTTCGCTGCCGCCGGCGCGCTCGACTTCGACGCCAACGCCGCCGCCGACATGGAAGAGGCGCTGTGGCGCGCCATCGCAAACGACTGAAGGAGGAAACGACATGCCCCGCAAACGCAAAGGCGAAGGACAGACCGCGCTCGTCACCGGCGCCAGCATGGGAATCGGCGTCGATCTCGCCGAATGCTACGCCAAGGACGGCTACGACCTGATCCTCACGGCGCGCTCCGA
>CAYXMO010000628.1:0-1918 GCA_964465935.1 uncultured Rhizobium sp. | reverse complement strand
GAATAGCCATGCGCCTTTCCAGCTAGCACATGGTTACAAATCGCCCTAATCACCTTAAATTTTCTGGCGGGGGTTTGAGCTGGAGTTCGATGCGCTCAGGCCTAACCCTTTAGCCGTCATCCTGAGGTGCGAGCGCAGCGAGCCTCGAAGGATGCCTGCGCCGAACGTGCGTGCTTCGAGGGCCGCTTCGCGGCCACCTCAGCATGACGAGAGTCGTGTGAGTCAAACCGATTCGGTTCAATCACAACCCCCTCTAGAACAGCGGCTTGCCGGTCGCCTGCGGCAGCGTCACGCCGAGGAGCTTGGCCAGCGTCGGCGCGATGTCGCGCATGTCGATCTCGCCGAGGGCGCCTTTCTTCGCAAGGCCGGGGCCCTCGATCATGAAAGTGGCACGCATTTCGGGATGGGCGGGGAAATAGCCATGCGTGCCCTTGTTGCTCCCGGGACCGAGCAAGGGGCCGGTCCAGGCGCGGCCGGCTTCCCAGCCGGGCTTGAAATCGACCCAGAAGCTCGGCTCGGCGCCGCCGCCCATGGCGGCGATCTGGGAACGGTCGGCGACCGCGGCGATGCCGTTGCCGGGATTGGCGGCGAGGCCGCGGAGCAGCGCGGCGACCTTGTCGCGCACGTCCGCGTCATCCGGATGCGCCAGCACCACCGCGGCGCTGCCGCCGGCGGCCCAAGGCGCGGCGTCCCACGCGGTGACCTTGTAGGTATTGTGATCGAGCGTGATCAGCCGCTCGTTGACGAAGGCGCTCATCAGATTGACGTCGTGCTCGACCGGCGCGAAGCCGTGGTCGGAGACGATGGCGACGATCAGATCGGGCTCAGCCTTGCGCGCCGCCGCCAGCAGCGTGCCGATCGCCGCATCGATGCGCTCGAGCACCGCCTTGGCCTCGGGCGAGCCGGGGCCGTGTTCGTGCTCATAATGATCGAGGCTGACGAGGTGGAGCGTCATCAGTTGCGGCTTCTTGGCCGCGATCAGCGCCGCGGCGAAGGCGGCGCGGGCTTCGTCGTTCTCCGGTTCGCTGCCGCGAATCTTGTCCGCCGGCAGGTTCGCGGCACGGCTGAGCTCGTCGATCAGGCCGGGGGTCGAAAGCGCCGCCAGCAGCTTGTCGTCTTCCGCCGTGCGGGCGCGCCAATATTCGGGGATGTCGAAATCGATCGACGGCGTGCCGACGCTGACCGGCCAGCTCAGGCTGGCAGTGCGCCCGCCGGCCTTGTGCACCGCGTCCCACAGCGTCGCGATCCTGATGTCGCGGGCGTACCAGTACCAGCCCTCCATGTTCTGCTGCAGCGGATCGAAGGTCGTGTTGTTGGTGATGCCGTGCAGCGCCGGCGCGGCGCCGGTGATCAGCGTGGTGTGGTTGGGATAGGTCACGGTCGGCAGCATGTTGCGCACGCCGCTGGCATAGGCGCCCTTGGCCAGGATCGCGCGCAGGTTGGGGATTTTAAGGCCGCGTGCCTTGGCGTCGATGACGTCGGCGGGGCGCAGACCGTCGACCGAGATCATCAGCACCGGCGCGGCGGCGGCAGGCGCCGCGGCGAGCGCGAGCAGGGCGAAAAGGAGCAGCAGGCGGCGCATGGGCGGGACTCGCATCGGGGAGGCTGCGGCAAGCTGTACCAGTTTTGTGACGCCGCCGCGTCGCCGCCCGGCTTGACTTTGGATCGGTTCTGTCTGATATTTCTGTCATGACAGAAACAACTGTTTCTCCCGATCTATCCCCAGCGGTGCGGCGCTTCGTGCTGCATTGGGGCGACATGGGCAGCCAGTGGGGCGTCAACCGCTCGGTCAGCCAGATCCATGCGCTGCTCTATCTCTCCGAGCGCCCGCTGACGGCGGAGGAGATCGCCGAGGCGCTGGCAATGGCGCGCTCCAACGTCTCCAACTCGATCCGCGAATTGCAGAGCTGGGGCCTGA
>CAYXMO010000627.1:0-1919 GCA_964465935.1 uncultured Rhizobium sp. | reverse complement strand
TATCGATCTTCATGCTGCGGAACTTCGGCATCTTGAACAGGACGTTGTCCTTGCCGACGCGGTCCGACCAATAGAGCACGGGCCCTTTGGAGGTCAGCCGCACGGCTATCGCCGTCGCCAGAATGGGAAAGAGGAAAACGACGCCTGCGAGCAAGGACAGGACGATATCGAAGGCGCGCTTCAAACGGCGATCCACCAGGACTGTGGGCCAAACCTTAAAAGAAGACCCGAGGTTGCTTAACGCGGGCGGACGATATCCGGACGCTGCTCCGGGCGAAAGGTGTGCCCGGGGCCCCAATTCGGGGGCCGGCGCGGCTGACGAACCGCTCCATTCCTTCTTTCCCCGGCCGAGCCCGGCAGGCTATGTTGGCCACTCACCTTGCGCGCCCAACACCAAGCCGATGCCCCTCAAACCGACATCGCTTCGCTCCACGCGGACGGCGCAGGGACTAGCCGAATTGCTGGCCCGGCAATTGAACAGCGGCTTTCCGGACGGCGAGAGCGTCGGCGCCGGCGATCTGATGGCCGCGATCCCCTCGGCGCTGCGGCGGCTGGAATTCTGCTTCGCCCACATCGAGAACAAGTATTTCTTCGACGGCGACAGCAGCGTCTTCGATCATCTGCACAGCGACCAATACGCGATGTGGCTCTATTTCGTCTCGAACGAGCTCTTTCGCCAGTCGGCGCCGGCGACGCTCTGCAAGAAGGTGTTCTGCCTCAACAAGGCGATGCATGCCTGCGACATCTTCTACGAAGTCGAGTTGCCTTCGATCTTCCTGCTCGTTCATCCCTTGGGCACGGTGCTGGGCCGCGGGCATTACCACGACTATCTCCTGGTTTATCAACGCTGCGGCGTCGGCAGCAATCACGACATTTATCCCACCCTGGGCGAGAATGTGACGATGCGGCCGGGCAGCGCCGTTTTGGGAAAATCCGAGGTCGGCGACAATTGCGCCATTGCGACAGAATCGCTCTTGTTGGACCGCAAATTGCCTGCGAATAGCCTGTATATTGGCAATCCGCGCGATCATCTCATCCGGCCCAAGCCGAACAAGGAGCCCATCTGGCGGTCATGACGTACACCAACGATGATCCGGCAAATCTGCGTGCCCGCCTGCATCGGGCCATCCCTGGCGGCGCCCACACCTATTCGCGCGGCGACGATCAGTTTCCCGCCAATGCGCCGCCGCTGCTGGTGAGCGGCAAGGGCGCCTATGTCGAAGACAGCGAAGGCAGGCGTTATCTCGACTACGGCATGGCGCTGCGGGCGGTGACCATCGGCTATGGCGATCCGCGCGTCAACGCCGCCGCGATCGCCGAGATCGAGAAAGGCACCAACCTGACGCGGGCGAGCTACACCGAGCTGCGCGCCGCCGAGACCCTGATCGACGTCGTTCCCTCGGTCGAGATGGTGAAGTTCGGCAAGAACGGCTCCAATGTCACGACCGCGGCGGTGAAGATCGCCCGCGCCTATACCGGCCGGCGCTATGTCTGCATCCCGCAGCAGCACCCCTTCTTTTCGTTCGATGACTGGTTCATCGGCACCACGGCGATCAAGCGCGGCGTGGATACGCCGCAGGTCGCCTCGACCCTGGTGTTCGACTATGGCGACCTGGCGTCGTTGAAGGCGCTGTTCGACGAGCATCCGGGCGAGATCGCCGCGGTGATGCTCGAGCCGGCGACCACGCTGACGCCCTGCCCGCAGGCCTGCCACGAACTCGAGGGCTGGCCGCACGAGCACAGCCCCGCCTGCGATCCCGGCAAGCGCGACTATCTCAAGCACGTTCGCGCGCTGTGCGATGCGCAGGGCGCGGTGCTGATCTTCGACGAGATGATTACCGGTTTCCGCTGGCACCTGGCAGGGGCGCAGCATCTCTTCGGCGTGACACCGGATTTGAGCACCTTCGGCAAAGGCATGG
>CAYXMO010000626.1:0-1922 GCA_964465935.1 uncultured Rhizobium sp. | reverse complement strand
CGTAGATCACCTGGATCGTGGCATCCTGCAGCGCCGACAAGGCCCGCGCCGCAGCGAGACCGCTCAAACTACCGCCCTCGACGCCGTCCTTGACCCGCTGCCGTCCGGCGAGGAAGGCGTTCTTGATCAGTGTCAGCGATTCCTTGCGCAGCCTGGTCTTGTCGCCGGACTCGCGCGCCAGCGCCGTCAGCGCGCGCCGGAGCGCATCGCCGTCCAACAGCTCGCCGATCGCAGGTCCTTCGTAGCCCATGAACCGCCATAACATGCGCCGGGCGCCGCGTCTGCTTGACGGGCGCCGGACGACGTAATTACATTGTAATTATGAACAAGCCAATGACCGTCGCCGAGATCGTGCGGATCGGCAACTCCAAGGGCGTGCGGATTCCCAAGGCCTTGCGCGAGCAGGTCGGCCTCGAAGGCAAGGTTACCTTGAGCGTCGAAGCCGGCGCCTTGGTGATCCGCCCGGGTCGCAAGCGCAAGCGCAAGCCCCGGGAAGGCTGGGCCGAGCAGTATGCCAAAGCCTTGAAGGAAAATCCGGAGCAGGAGTTGCTGCTGCCCGACGACATGGGCACGGTCTATGACAAGGATTGGACGTGGTAAAACCACGCCGCTTCGAGGTCTACCTTGTTGCCTTGGATCCGGTTGTCGGCGCGGAGATGCGGAAGACGAGACCCTGCGTGGTCGTTTCGCCCGACGAATCCAATGTACTTCTAAGAACCGTTGTCATCGTCCCGCTCACATCGCAGCCGAAGGATTTTCCAGGCCGCATCCGGCTGAAATTCCAGAATGAGAGCGGTGAGGTTGCGGTTGACCAGCTTCGCGCCGTCGACAAAAGCAGGCTGATCCGCCGGATCGCGACCATCGCTGGCCAGGATGCGCGGCGGATCAGCAGAGCCCTTGTCGAATTCTTCGAGTCTTAAGCCACCTTATTTCGGTGCCAGCCAGCGTTGCAGGAAGCCGGCGGCTCCGGCACCGATCAGCGGCATCACCCAGAACAGCCAGAGCTGCTCCAGCGCCCAGCTGCCCTGGAAGATCGCGACCGCGGTCGAACGCGCCGGATTGACCGACGTGTTGGTGACCGGGATCGAGATCAGGTGGATCAGCGTCAGCGCCAGGCCGATGGCGAGCGCCGCGAAGCCGGGCGTCGAAGCGGCCGACGTCGTGTTCAGGATCACCACCAGGAACATGAAGGTCATCACGATCTCGCAGATCGCGCCAGCCATCATCGAATAGTGCTGCGGCGAGTGATCGCCATAGCCGTTCGAGGCAAAGCCCAAGCTGGCGTCGAAGCCCGCCGCGCCGCTGGCGATGACGTAGAGCACCGCCGCCGCGGCGATGCCGCCCAGCAGCTGCGCGATCCAGTAGACCGGCAGATCCTTCATCGGGAAGCGTCCCGCGGCGTAGAGGCCGAAGGTGACGGCCGGGTTGAAATGCCCGCCCGAGATATGGCCGAAGGCATAGGCGCCGGTCACGACCGTCAGGCCGAAGGCCAGCGATACGCCGGCATAGCCGATGCCGACATCCGGCACGCCGGCGGCGAGCACGGCACTGCCGCAGCCGCCCAAGACGAGCCAAAAGGTGCCGAGAAATTCGGCGGCGATCTTCTTTGAGTTGTCCATGTGTTCCCCCTCGCGTTCACCATATCCTTCTGCCGGAACTTTGCCTCTGTCTATCCCCTGGGCGCCCATTTTGGTTGCTGCAGAGCAGCAAAAAGAAAACGGCGCGGGATCGCTCCCGCGCCGTTCGCAAGACTTCAAGTCCGATGCTGGCCTAGACCAGCTTCAGGTTGACGGCCTTGGGGCCACGCTTGTCGGCTTCGACTTCGAAGTTGACGCGCTGGCCCTCGTTCAGGCCGCGCAGACCCGCGGCCTGGACGGCGGTGACATGGACGAACACGTCCTTGCCGCCATCTTCCGGCGCGA
>CAYXMO010000625.1:0-1922 GCA_964465935.1 uncultured Rhizobium sp. | reverse complement strand
GCTTGTTCGGGACCAGCCCCGGATGATGCAGCTTCGGCTTGGCGATGTATGTCATGACACTCTCGTTCCAGTTGCGCCGTCGCCCTTCGAGGCCCGCTTCGCGGGCACCTCAGGGTGACGACGATGTAAAAGCTCCACTCGCGTCATGCTGAGGTGCGAGCGAAGCGAGCCTCGAAGCACGCACACTCATTCCGCTGCCTCTTTGTGCGTGACCTTCATCCGCTCGGCAATGGCGCCGGTGATGAACCGCGCCGTGATCGGCGTGCCGTCATAGTGCAAGATCGAGATGAAGCGCGCCGGGTCGATGGCGCATTCGTTGACCATCAGCTTCTGCAGCTGGGCGTCGCGGTTCTGCTCGATCACGAACACCTGGTCGTGGGCGTTGACGAAGTCGACGACCTCCTCGCCGAACGGGAAGGCGCGCACGCGCAAGGTGTTCAGGTGAATGCCCTGCTTCTCCAGATGCGCCAGCGCCTCGTCCAGCGCCGGGCTGGTCGAGCCGTAATAGATCGCGCCGACCTTGCTCTTCTCCTTGGCGTCGCGGCGCACGGGCGCCGGCACCAGGCCCTTGGCGGTCTCTAGCTTCCGCAAGAGGCGCTGCATGTTGTAGACGTAGTCGGCGCCCTCTTCCGAATACTTCGCCATCGTGTTGCGCGACGAGCCGCGGGTGAAATAGGCGCCCTTGTTCGGATGTGTCGCAGGCAGCGTGCGGTAAGGAATAGCGTCGCCGTCGACGTCGGTATAGCGGCCGAAGAACGTGCCCTTCTCCAGCTCGTCCGCCGTCATAATCTTGCCGCGGTCGTATCTGCGATTGTCGTCCCAGGTGAACGGCTCGCACAGCCAGTCGTTCATCCCGATATCGAGGTCGAGCATCACGAACACCGGCGTCTGCAGCCGCTCGGCGAGGTCGAAGGCCTCGGCGGCGAACACGAACGCCTCGTGCGGGTCCTGCGGGAACAGCAGCACATGCTTGGTGTCGCCGTGGCTGGCATAAGCCGCGAGCAGGATGTCGGATTGCTGGGTGCGCGTCGGCATGCCGGTCGACGGCCCGCCGCGCTGGATGTCGAACACCACCGCCGGCACTTCGGCGAAATAGGCGAGGCCGAAGAATTCCTGCATCAGGCTGATGCCGGGCCCGCTGGTCGCGGTGAAGGCGCGGGCGCCGTTCCAGCTGGCGCCGATCACCATGCCGATGGCGGCGATCTCGTCTTCCGCCTGCACGATGGCGAAATTGTTCTTCTTGGTGACGGGATCGACACGGAAGGTCTTGCAATGCGCCGTGAAGGCTTCCGCCAGCGAGGTCGAAGGCGTGATCGGATACCAGGCGCACACCGTGGCGCCGCCATAGACGGCGCCCAGGCCGGCGGCGTCGTTGCCCTGGATGAAGATGCGGTCGCCGACCAGGTCGGCCTTCTCGACCTTGAGCTTGCATTTGCCGGCCAGGTTGGCGGCGGCGAAGTCGTAACCCAGCTTCATCGCCTTGTAGTTCAGCTTGATGAGCTTGTCCTTGCCCTTGAACTGGTCGGCGATCAGGCTCTCGATGGTCGGCAGGTCCATCGACAGCAGTTGCGCCACCGCGCCCAGGTAGATCACGTTCTTGAGCAGTTGGCGCTCGCGCGGGATCGTGCCTTCCAGCGTGTTGGAAAGCTGCGTCAGCGGCACGCCCAGAAGGTGGACGTCGGCGCGCAGCTTCTGCGTCGTCAGCGGCTTGGTGGAATCGTAGAACAGATAGCCGCCGGGCTCGATGGACTCGACGTCCTTGTTCCAGGTCTGCGGATTCATCGCGACCATGAAGTCGACCGTGTCGCCGCGCCGCCCCAGCCAGCCTTCGCCGGAGACGCGCACTTCATACCAGGTCGGCAGGCCCTGGATGTTGGACGGGAAGATGTTGCGCGAGCACACCGGCACGCCCATGCGCAGGA
>CAYXMO010000624.1:0-1925 GCA_964465935.1 uncultured Rhizobium sp. | reverse complement strand
CATATCCATCCGCTGGTTGCGCAGCATCCCCAGCAGCATCGCGAGCCCGGACGCGATGGCGGCCAGCGTGATCAGCGTATGCACGAAGACGAAAGACCCGACCGGAATGCCGAAGAACATGGCTGCCCCCTGCTTGAGCCGGGACCATTCTATCACGCCGCGATGCGAACCTGCATGGCGTCGAAGCCTTTGACGAAATTGGAGTTCATCCGCTTGGGCTCGCCGATCACCTCGATGCGCGGGAAGCGCCGCAAAATCTCCTCCCACATGATCTTGAGCTGCATCTCCGCCAGCCGCATCCCGACGCAGCGATGGATGCCGAAGCCGAAGGAGACATGCTGGCGCGGCCGCTCGCGGTCGATGAGGAATTCGCCGGCGCGGTCGATCGCCTCTTCGTCGCGGTTGCCCGAGACGTACCACATGATGACCTTGTCGCCCTTTTTGATCTGCTTGCCGCCGAGTTCGATGTCTTCCAGCGCGGTGCGCCGCATATGCGCCACCGGGCTCTGCCAGCGGATGATCTCCGGAATCATGCTGTCGATCAGCGCCGGGTTGGCGCGCAGCTTGGCGTATTGCTCGGGGTGCTGGTTGAGCGCCAGAAGTCCGCCGGTGATCGAATGGCGCGTCGTGTCGCTGCCCGCGACCACCAGGAGGATGATGTTGCCGAAATACTCCTCCGGCGTGTCGCGGCGCGTCGCCTCGTTGTGGCACAGCATCGAGATCAGGTCGTGCTGCGGCGGCTTGTTCAGCCGCTCGTTCCACAGGCCGACGAAATTGCCCAGGATGCTGATGATCTCGACCTGACGGTCCATGTCGGTCTTGCCCTGGGCGTCGACCCCCGGCGGCGTGAGGATGATGTCGGAGGCGCGCGGCAGCATGCGGCGCATGTCCCACGGAAAGTCCATCAGCGTCGCCAGCATCTGGCTGGTGAGCTCGACCGAGACCTTGTCGACGAAGTCGAAGGGCTCGCCGACCGGCAGCTCGTCGAGGATTTTCGCCGCCCGCTCGCGGATCAGCGGCTCGAGCACCTTGAGGCTTTCGGGCGCGAACATCGGCGCGATCACCTTTCGCTGCTTGTCGTGATCGGGCGGGTCGAGCGCGATGAAGCTGGACTGCGACCGCGGCTGGCGGCCCTCGAAGATCGTGATGCCGCCGATCTCGGAGTCGGAGGAAAACACCCGGTGGTTGCTGTCGACCGCGATGATGTCCTTGTGCTTGGTCACCGACCAGTAAGGTCCGAACGGGCTCTGCTCGCAGCGGTGCACCGGGTCCTCGTGCCGCAGCCGCTCGAACCACGGCCATAGCGTGTCGCCGCGAAACAGTTCCGGGTCCGAGACGTCGAAGGCGCTGAGCGGCGTGGCATAGGCCTTGGCCTTCGCCTCCTCGGCACGGCGTTTCAAGACATCCTGCATCGCGACCACCCCAAACTGCCCAGGCCATGAGACCAAGCGGGCCGCCAGGGCGCAAGTGGCGCGGCACGCCGTGCCTATAGTAATGTCGCCGCTGCGGCAGGAGCACCCGGAACCGTGGCGAACACTACTGGCGACGACGTTGCGCTCCTGAAGGAAGAGCTGGCGCAGTTTCTCCTGGGCGAGATCACGTCGGCGCAAGGCGGCGAGGCCTTCCGCCGCGAAGTCGGCCAGCAGGTCGCCGCCGCGATCGACCAGATCCTGACCGAGCGCCTCAGACCGACCCTCGACCGTCTCGAGCGTCAGGCCGCCGATCAGGCGCGCCAGACCACCACCCTGGTCGACGACGCGCTGGCAAGGCTGAAAGCCGCCGCGCCGCCGGGCGACCCCGCGGGAGCGGAGCAGCGTCTGGCCGAAATCGCCGCCAGCCTCGAACAATTGCGCCAGCGCGTCGGCCGCGTCGAAGACAGGCCGCGCGCCGGCGCCGCCACCGCGCAGCCCATCGCCCGCCCCGCC
>CAYXMO010000623.1:0-1925 GCA_964465935.1 uncultured Rhizobium sp. | reverse complement strand
CCGGCTTCGTTCTGGATGTCGTTGTAGACGCCGTCGATCGCAGCGATGCCGTTGGCCCGCGCTGCCAGCACCGACAGGCTCAGCGCGGCGCTGAGGTTCAGGCGGTCCTGGGTGTGAACGCCGCGGATCTCCTTGATCAGGTCGTTGGTGCCCATCACGAAACAGGCGAGCCGCCCGCCCGCCGCGGCGATGGCGGCGATGTTCAGGATCGCCTTGGGCGTCTCGACCATCGCCCACACCGCGATCGCGGCGTCGGCAGCGCCGAGCTTGGCCTCGATCAGGTTCAATTCCGCCGCCGAGGAAATCTTCGGCACCAGGATGGCGTCCGGCTTGGCGTCCGCCGCTGCCGCGAGGTCGTCGGCGCCCCAGGGTGTCTCCAGGCTGTTGATCCGCACGATGACTTCGCGCTTGCCAAAGCCGCGTGCCTTGACCGCGGCGCAGACCTGTTCGCGCGCCAGGTCCTTGGCATCGGGCGCCACGGCATCTTCGAGGTCGAGAATGAGAGCGTCGGCCGGGAGCTCCTTGGCTTTCTCCAGCGCCCGCGCGTTCGAACCCGGCATGTAAAGTACCGACCGGCGCGGCCGTATCGTGGTCATGCAATCCCCTGCGGTTTGGCTGAAGCCCAGATTAGCCGCTAGCGGCCCTGGGCGTAACGGGCGCGAACCGCCGCACGGTAGGATTCTACATCGCCGCGCTCGCGCAATCTTTTGGCCCAGCGCGCCATGACCTTGGCCATCCGCTCCGGCGCGATCCCCATCTGGGCATGCGCCACCCCGCCGTTCACGCTTTCATGGTACTGCGCGATCAGCCCGTCTTTCAGGACGAAGCGGCTGATCCCGTCGATCACGATCTCCTTGCCCTGGTATTCGGGCACCTTGGAGACGAAGGTCGAGAGCGAATGGGCATAGCCGATGTCGCCGTTCACCACGGGGTCGTAGAACGTCCAGTCGTATTCGGCGGCGTCGCGGTGAAAGAGGTCTTCCAGCATCTCGCAGATGCTGCCGCGCCCCTGATGCGGTCCGTAGATATAGTCGTAATACGTCCCGTCCGGCGTGAAGCACTGAGCCAGCGCCTTGCCGTCGCCGGCCGTCGCCGCCGCGCCGAAGCGTTCGACCAGCGCCGCGAAGTCCGCCGCGTTCACGCCACGCCCTCGACGATCACGATCTCGCCGTCCGCCGCCGGCACCCGGAAGGCGCGCGCCGCCTGATATTCGGGCGAGCGGAAACAGGCGACGGCCTGCGCGACGCTCTCGAACTCGATCACGACGTTGCGGGCCCGGGCCGTGCCTTCCATCGCTTCGCTGCGCCCGCCGCGCGCCAGGAATTTGGCGCCGTATTTCTGAAACGCGATAGCGGTGCCTTCGACGTATTTCTTGTATTCGTCCGGGTTCTTCACGTCGACCCGCGCGATCCAATAGCCCTTCGCCATCACGCCGCCCTCTTCAGAAGCTTCCTATTGATCAGGCATTCGGCGATCTGCACTGCGTTCAGCGCCGCGCCCTTGCGCAGATTGTCCGATACGATCCACAGCGACAGCCCGTGCTCGACCGTCGGGTCCTTGCGGATGCGGCTGACGAAGGTCGCGTCCTCGCCGGCGCATTCGACCGGCGTGACATAGCCGCCATCCTCGCGCTTATCGACCACCAGCACGCCGGGCGCCGCGCGCAGCAGCTGGCGTGCCTTGTCGGCGGTGATCGGCTGCTCGAACTCGATTGTGACGGCCTCGGAATGGCCGACAAACACCGGCACCCGCACGCAGGTCGCGGTCAGCTGGATGTCGGGGTCCAGGATCTTCTGCGTCTCCACCATCATCTTCCACTCTTCTTTGGTCAGGCCGGAGTCCAGGAAGTCGTCGATATGGGGGATGACGTTGTAGGCGATCTGCTTGGTGAACTTCTCGGTCTCGATCGGATCGGCGACGAACAC
>CAYXMO010000622.1:0-1925 GCA_964465935.1 uncultured Rhizobium sp. | reverse complement strand
TCCGCGCCGCCTATCCCGGCCTCAAGGTCTATGCCAGCAATGCCATCGACGCCGCGCTCACCGGCTTTCTCGCGCGCAGCGCCAAGGAGGCGCAGAGCTATCTCGATGGCGGCAAGCTGCCGCCCGACATCGCCGAAGACGTGCGCGGCGACATCGCAACCTTTCACGACGGCGCGGCGTTGCGCCCCGATGTCGTGATCGGCCGTTCCGCGGCCTGGATCGTCGCGGGAAAATCGCTGCAGGTGAATCTCGCATCCAACGCCGCGACGGATGGCGACGTCTGGGTCTACGATTCGGCGACCCGCGTCGCTGCTGCCGGCGATCTGGTGACGCTGCCGGCGCCCTTTCTCGACACCGCCTGTCCGGACGGCTGGAGCAAGGCGCTGGGCGTGATCGCCAAGACGCCGTTCAAAACGCTCATCCCCGGCCATGGCGGACCGATGTCGCGCGCCCAGTTCGGTGCCTACCGCAAGGCGTTCGACGCGCTCATCGCCTGCGCCGCCACGGCCCGCGACGCGGCCGCCTGCGCCGCCGATTGGACGGCGGCCGTTGCCGCGCTGCCCGGTGCCGGCCCTGAGAAACAGGCGCAAGGCATGACGCTCTATTACGTCAAGGACGTGCTGCGCGCCCATGGCGGCAAGAGCGCCGAGTGCCGGGCCTGATTGAGTCCCCGGATGTTGTCTTCTCCAATTCTTCTCGTCATCCTGAGGTGCTCGTCGCG
The DNA here is from genome assembly GCA_964465935.1 of uncultured Rhizobium sp. Lineage (GTDB taxonomy): Bacteria > Pseudomonadota > Alphaproteobacteria > Micropepsales > Micropepsaceae > Rhizomicrobium. Next base: position 1,204 of record CAYXMO010000622.1, on the reverse strand, counting down.
TCGCCCTTCGAGGCTCGCTACGCTCGCACCTCAGGGTGACGCGACGAGCCTCGAAGGATGCCTTTGAACATGACCGACGCCATCGAAGGCGGCTGCCGCTGCGGAGCAGTGCGCTATAAAATCAAAGCGGACAAGCTGCCCAATGCTTATGCCTGCCACTGCCTGGATTGCCAGACCTGGAGCGGCAGCGCCTTCAGCCTGCAGGTCATCGTGCCGGAGGACACGCTCACCGTGACCGGCGCGCCGCATCTCTACGACCGCGTCACCGGCGAGGGCGCCGAGGCGCGGACCTCGCATCAGCGCGGCTGCGTCACGTGCATGACGCGCGTCTACAACACCAACACCCGCCGCCCCGGCCTCGCCGTCGTGCGCGCCGGCACGCTCGACAAGAGCGACGAACTCTCCATCGTCGCGCACATCTGGACCAAGCGGAAACTGAAAGGCATCGACATCCCGCAAGGCCTGCCGAGCTGGCCCGAAGGCGCCCCGCCGGCGGACTTCATGGCGGTGTTGATGCGTTAGAGACGAAGAAAGGGTGCCAGCTTGGCGCTGATCTGATCCAGCACGTCTTGCGGTGCGGCGCCGGCGACTTTCATATGGCGCGCCGCGCGGTCCACACTTCGCACTTCGTCGACAAGCACCACGCCAGAGACCACCAGCCCCTCCGGCAGTTGGACTTCCATCGGCCAGCCTCGAACGGTGCTGGTGATCGGGCAGACAACGGCCTTCGGGGTAGCTTCGTGGTAGATTCGAGACGTCAGCACGATGCCGGGCCGCCTGCCGGCTTGCTCGTGACCGGCGTGCGGCGAAAAGTCGAGCCAGACGATGCTGCCGCGATCGGGCAAATCCATCAGAGCAGTTCTTCTCCACGCGGTGGATCATCCCAGGATGGATGAGCCTTGTCCGGCGTCATACCGGCGACCAGTTCTTCCAGCGTGTAGCGTTTCACCGCTTTGCGGATTACGACTGAGCCGTCATCTCGCGCTTCGACATCGACGCGCGTGCCTTCGTGCAGGCCAACCTGTTCGGCTATGTCCTTTGGGACGCGAAGGCCGAGGCTGTTGCCCCATTTGGAAATTTGAACGCGAATGCTCATGGCAATCTCCGTATATCCGAAAGATATACAGAAAATTGCGGAATAGCAAGATTACCGCGTCGGAACCGGGTGATCGCCGCGGTAGTCGTAGAAGCCGCGGCCGGTCTT
>CAYXMO010000621.1:0-1927 GCA_964465935.1 uncultured Rhizobium sp. | reverse complement strand
TCTCGACCTCGATGCAGTAGATGTTCTCGCCGCCGCGGATCAGCATGTCCTTGGCGCGGTCGATGATGAAGCAGAAGCCTTCCTCGTCGATGCGCGCCAGGTCGCCGGTGATCACCCAGCCGTCGACGAAGGTCTTGGCCGTCGCCTCCGGCTTGTTCCAATAGCCCTTCACGATGTTGGGACCGCGCGCCCACAATTCGCCGACCTCGCCGCGCGGCAGCTCGCGCTTGCCTTCGATGTCCATGATCTTGATCTCGCAGGCGCCGACCGCCGGGCCGCAAGAGGTCGGACGGTTCTCGTAGTCCTCGCCCGAATGCGTCGTGCACGTCGCCGAGGTCTCGGTCATGCCCCAGCCATTGCCAGGCGCCGATTTCGGCCAGGTCTCCTTGATCAGGCGCACCAGCTCGGGCGCCGAGGGCGCGCCGCCATAAGCCATCGATTCCAGCGAGGAGAGATCGTATTTGTGCCGGTTGGGATGTTCGAGAATCTGCCAGGCGATGGTCGGCACGCCGCCGGCGCCGTTGATCTTCTCCTTCTCGATCAGCGCCATCGCCTTCTCCGCTTCGAAGCGGCGCATCAGCACGATCTTGCCGCCGGCGACGACGGTCGGCCCGAGCACGGCGAAGCAGCCGGTGGCGTGGAAGAACGGCACGGAGAGCAGCGTGGCGCGCTGCGGCGCGTCGAGCGGGTTGGCGAACACCGGGATCGGCTCGCCCTTGCGCAGGAAATTGCGCGCCGCCGAGAAGCCGGCGGCGATGATGTTCGAGGTCATGTTCCGGTGGGTGCCGAGCGCGCCTTTGGGTTTGCCCGTGGTGCCCGAAGTGTAGAGGATGGTGCAGTCGTCGTCGGGATGCAGCGCGACGTCGGGCATCGTGCCGGGCGGCAGCGCGCCCCAGTCGTTGACCCTGCCGATCACCTCTTCGAGGCGGTGCACGATGGTGTGCGGCAGCTCGTCGGCATAGCGGCTGACATAGATCTTGGTCAGCGCCGGGCAGTTGACGAGATGCTCGTTGATGCGTTCGAGGCGTTCCGCATCGACGAAGGCGATCTTGGTGCCGGAATCGACCAGGCCGTATTCGAGCTCGGGGCCGGTCCACCAGGCGTTGAGCGGCGTGACGATGGCGCCGACCAACTCGGCGGCGTAGAAGCACACCACCCATTCGGGCAGGTTGCGCATGATGATGGCGACGCGGTCGCCTTTCTTGACGCCGTCGGCTTGAAGCTGGGCCGCGAGCTTGAGCGTCGCGCGGGAGAAGGTCTCGAAGGTGCAGCGGTCGTCTTCGTAGACCAGGAACTCTCTGGTGCCATATTGCCGCCCAGCGAGGAAGACCTCGCGGTTGGTCGGCGGCGCGTTCTTCCACACCTTGGTCGGGATGCCGCGGATGGTCTCCATCGCGGTCTCGAAGCGGGCGCCGGGCGCGGTGAGGGCGGCATGGGCATCGGCCAGCGACATCACGGGCCAGTTGGCGGGAAGGGTCATGGCGTTTCCTGGGTGTTCTTGGATAGCGGTGGCGGATTATTGGCATGCGCCAAGCCACCCAAGCAATTCCCTCGCCCCCGCGCAGCGGGGGAGAGGGTTAGGGTGAGGGGGTGGTGCAGCGTCGCGGTGCTGAGGGCGTTCCAGTATCGACACTGGCGCGAACTTTCCGAGGGAGCGCGATGCCCGCACCCCTCACCCCAACCCTCTCCCCCGCTTCGCGGGGGCGAGGGAGGAGCTTGTCAGAGCGCGTCGATGCTCTGCGCCCGTGCCGCCCATTCCTCGCGCAGTTCCTTGACCAGGTCGGCGTGCTGCTCGCGGGCGCGTTCGCGGACCTTGGGCAGGTGGTACGACGGGAAGAGGTCGTTGTCGGGCGCGAAATCCTTCAGGAGCTGCTTCGCCACCGTGACCTTGTGCACTTCGGTCGGGCCGTCGGCGATGCCCATGACG
>CAYXMO010000620.1:0-1933 GCA_964465935.1 uncultured Rhizobium sp. | reverse complement strand
TCAACATGGCTGCTGCGATCACCCAGGGCAGCACGACGACGAACTTCTGGTACGATCCGGAGCACAACCGCGTGCGCATGTTCGTGTCGGGCGTCTACGTCCAGGGCTACGACAGCGATCCGGTCAGCGGCGCGATGGAGGAGTACCGCATCGCCGGCTCGACCACGACATGGTCGGACTACATCAAGGCCGATGGCCAGCTGGTGGCGATGCGCAGCTGCACCGGCGGTCCGCCCTGCACCAGCGGCGGGACCTGGACCTACTTCGTCACCGACGAACTCGGCACCGTGGTGCGCGCCACCGACTCGACCGGCGATCCCAGCTCGGCCCACACCGAGCGCAACGCCTACGATCCCTGGGGCCGTCACCGCCTGATCGGCGGCGGCGACGACGCTACCTGTGGTGCGACGCCGGCGTCGAAGACGACACGCGGCTACACCGGCCACGAGCAGCTCAACGACCTGTGCCTGGTCAACGCCAATGCGCGCATCTACGACCCGACGATCGCGCGCTTCATGACGCCGGATACGATGGTCAGCGATGCGATGAACGTGCAGGACTGGAATCCCTACACCTACGTCAACAACCGGCCGATGACGCTCACCGATCCGACCGGACACAAACCAGGCGATCCATTTCTCACTCCGGACGCCGCGGGGCTCGATGCGGTTGACACCTACAATCAACGATCAATAGACGAAAACACCGAATACGCCGGCCTCATCTACCAAGGCGACGACGGATATTTTTACGCGCAGGTCGGCCAGGCGGGCGCGAAGGACCACAACACCTATTCCTATACGGGCGAGGTTTCGAACATATATGGAGACTGGCACGTGCATGGCGACTATTCGACCAAGGACTCCAATGGGCACGCAAGGCGCGTCGATCAGAATCTATCCCCTGAGCAGCGCCGAAGACTGGACAAGCCCGACTACAACAGCGAGCACTTCTCCCGGAAGGATCTTCAGAACTCCCTCGCGCTTCGAAACAAGGCGGTTACGTCGCGCCAGGCCCATGGAAATCTGACTGACGATCGTTACCGGAGCGTCTTGGGGACACCCGGTCACAATCGAGTCATTTTCGACCCGAAGGCAGATCAGGAAATTCCGGCGGGACAGACACCGCAAGATCCGGATAAGCCAAAGAGCGGCTCCGATTCGTCGACGACCCCGGACACCGGATCGGCGCCCGGCAGCAGTCACACCCATGATGGCGGGGCTTCGCAGGGCTCGGAAGGAGAAAACGACGGGCCCGGCGCCCAGGCGGTGCCAGGTTGGATGAGACCTACAGGCATGTAGTATTGACACGTCTTGGCCGCAAAGGAGCACACGCCGTGCTTACGGGGATGACAGGGATAAGATCTCGCCTGGCCGCGAGTTACCTTTTCGGTGCCGCGATTACTTACGCCGCGACAACCGGCGTTGACGCGGCTTCGCTTTCAGCGCGGATGGCGGAGAGCGCGCCCACCGCAGTGCCGTGCGTGGACGAACAAGGCATTCCCATGCACCCCGCCGTATTGAACAAGCGAACGGCAAGACAGATATATATCGCGGTCGCCCGAGGGCTCGGCGAGAAAATCAGACTGTCCGAACTTGTGGTAAACGACGATGGCGCTCAGTGGAGCGTCACCCAGGCCGCGCCCCCCACGGTTCGCAGAGTCCGCGGTGCGAACGGTCAAATGACCGACTCGCTGACGCTCGATGTGCGCTTGGGGACGCTGGATATGACCATCAGCAAGTGCAATGCTGCCATCCGGCTTTCCTATGCGCGATGATCCAGCGGGCATTCGCGGACGGAGAACTCGAACACCTATATGGCAACCGTTGAGATAGACAATTGAGCGCCACATAGGATTGCTCGGCATCTGCGGCGCACCTGCACCGGCGGTCCGCCCTGCACCAGCGGCGGGACCTGGACCTACTTCGTCACC
>CAYXMO010000619.1:0-1935 GCA_964465935.1 uncultured Rhizobium sp. | reverse complement strand
AGATCGCGATCGCCTGGAAGGCGTCGAACGGCGCCTCGCCGCGGCCGAGCGCGAGATTGAAGGCATGCGCGCCGGCGAACAGGCAGAACACGACCCATCCCTTGGCGAGCAGCCGCGCCACGCCCATCGCTCAAGGCTCCTTTGCAGGGTGGGTCAGGCGGAGGCCGCGAGGCGCTCGCTCTTGAGGCGCTCGTCGCGGATGGTGTCGGCGATCAGGAAAGCGATCTCCAGCGCCTGGCTGGCGTTGAGGCGCGGATCGCAGGCGGTGGTGTAGCGGTCGTAGAGATCGATCTCTTTCAGCGCCTGGGCGCCGCCGAGGCATTCGGTGACGTCCTGCCCGGTCATCTCCAGATGGATGCCGCCGGGATAGGTTCCCTCGGCGCGATGGATGGCGAAGAAAGAACGCAGCTCGTCGAGCACGCGGTCGACCGGGCGCGTCTTGTAGCCGGATTGCAGCTTCATCGTGTTGCCGTGCATCGGATCGCAGGACCACACGACATTGGCGCCCTCGCGCTTGATGGCGCGGATCAGCTTGGGCAGCGCCGCGGCGATCTTGTCCGAGCCGTTGCGCGCGATCAGCGTGACGCGGCCGGGGATGTTGTCCGGGTTGAGGATGGCGACCAGCTTGAGGAGCTCGTCTTCCGACAGGCTCGGACCGCATTTGAGGCCGATGGGGTTCTTCACGCCGCGGCAGAACTCGACATGGGCGCCGTCGGGCTGGCGGGTGCGGTCGCCGATCCAGATCATGTGGCCGGAGGTGGCGTAGTGGCTGCCGGTGATCGAATCCTGCCGCGTCAGCGCTTCCTCGTAAGGCAGCAGCAGCGCCTCATGGCTGAAATAGAAGTCGACGCGGCTGGTCTGCTGCTTGACCGCGCTTTCCAGCGAGAAGGTGCGCATGAAGCCGACGCCTTCGTCGATCTTGCCGACGACTTCGTCATAGCGCCGCCCGAGATCGGGGTGATGGTGGTCGAGATTCCAATGACGGGCGCGCGCCAGATCGGCATAGCCGCCGGTCGCGAAAGCGCGCACCAGATTCGCCGTCGCGGCGGCCTGGTAATAGGCGCGCATCATGCGCTCGGGATCGGGGGTGCGCGCCGCGGCGGTGAACTCGCCGCCGTTGATGTTGTCGCCGCGATAGGACGGCAGGGTGACGCCGTCCTGGGTCTCGAAATCGTCGGAGCGCGGCTTGGCGAACTGGCCGGCGATGCGCCCGACCTTCACGACGGGGAGGCCGGCGGCGAAGGTCAGGACCGTCGCCATCGCCAGGAAGACGCAGAAGGTGTCGCGGATGTTGTTGGCGGTGAACTCGGCGAAGCTCTCGGCGCAGTCGCCGCCCTGGAGCAGGAAGGCCTGGCCGCCGGCGACCTTGCCCAAGCCGGCCAGCAGATTGCGGGCCTCGCCGGCGAAGACCAGCGGCGGGTGGGTCCTCAGGCGCGCTTCGACAGCCGCCAGCGCCGCCGGGTCCGGATAGGCCGGGACCTGACGGATGGGCTTGGAACGCCAGCTTTGCGGGGTCCAGGGCTGGGCCACGCCTCACTCCTCACATTGGGGCCTGTGGATATATGGGAACGCGCGCCGCTTGGCCAGCCGCGGCAAAAAGGCTGGTGAATGGCGGGTTCTAGTGCCGGAACGGCGGGCGGGCGGCGGACGACATGCTCGCCAGGGTGGTGGCGCAGGCGTGGCGGCGCAGCAGGCCATAGCGCACGTCCAGCCGCTTGCGGAAGTTCCAGTCGGGATGCCGCAGCTTGGTCCAGGCGAAATAGCGCGCGATCTCGGCCATGCGGCCTTCGACGCCGGCGAGGGTCTCCGGACACTGGAAAGCAGCGTCGAACGCGGCGTCGTCGAGCGGCGGCGGAACGTCGTCGGCCGGCGGCGCGGTGCGCGCGACCACGGGTGTCGCGGGACGCGGTGTCGGCGCGACCGGCGGCGTGGGCG
>CAYXMO010000618.1:0-1941 GCA_964465935.1 uncultured Rhizobium sp. | reverse complement strand
GCGTCCGGCGCCGTGACGCTGGCGTGGCGCGACGTGCGCGCCGCCGATCTGCAGCCAGCGATCCTGGCGGCGCGCGGGCGCGGCACGCGCGAGCTTCGGATGCAGAAGATCGGCGGCGTCTGGGTGATCTCGATCCCGACCTTCAGCTATTTCGGCAGCGGCGACGTCGCCAAGGCGCACGCCTTCGCCGATCTGCTGGCGAGCCGCGCCGCCGAACTGCGCGACGCGACCATCGTGCTCGACGTGCGCGGCAACAGCGGCGGCGACAGCAGCTGGGGCGACAGCTTCGCCGCGGCGCTGTGGGGCCGCGCCTGGGTCGACCGCGTCGAAAGCCAGCTCGATGGAACGGTGGACTGGCGTATCTCGAAAGCCAATATCGCGGCACTTGAAGTCAATGTGCGGCGCGAGCAGGCGTCGGGGCAGACCCAGGGCATCGACTACTGGACCGACGCGCTGACGCAAATGAAAGTGGCGCTGGCGCGCGGCGAGCCCTATTTCCGCCACGACGAGCATCCCAAGCCCCTGACCGAGCCGGCGCCGCCCAATCCGCTGCGCGGCAAGGTTTATCTGTTCACCGACACGGGTTGCGCCAGCGCCTGCCTGGACTTCGCCGATGTGGTGCTGCGGCTGCCGGGCGTCAAACAGATCGGGCTGCCGACCTATGCCGACGCGCTCTACATCGACAACAGCAATCTGACGATGCCGAGCGGACTGTCGGAGCTCAGCTATTCGATGAAGGTCTATCGCAACCGGGCGCGCGGCAACAACCAATGGTACGAGCCGGCGTTGCGCTGGCCCGGCGGCGAGATCACCGAGCAATCGATCGCGGCGTGGGCCCAGACGCTACCGTGACCAGCTGAGATGATCGAGCGGGCCGTTGCCGGCGCCGAAGCCGGGCGCGCCGCGGATCGCGGCTTGCACGAAATCATGCGCGCGCTGGACGGCGTCGCCGAGCGCCATGCCCTGCCCCAGTCCGCAGGCGATGGCGGCGGCGAGGGTACAGCCGGTGCCATGAGTGTGCGGCGTGTCCACCCGCTTGGCGATGTAGGCGCGCGGCGGCACATCCAGCGTGAACAGCAGGTCGGTCACCGTGTCGGCAGCGCCATGGCCGCCCTTGAGCAGCACGGCTTGCGGGCCTAGCGACAGCAGGGTCTCGCCGGCATGGTACAGGTCTTCCGGCGCGCGGAGGTCGAAGCCGCAGAGTCGTTGCGCTTCCGGTATGTTGGGCGTGATCAGGGTGGCGCGGGGGAAGAGATCGGCCTTCATCACTTCGACGACGGCGTTCTCCGCCAGAACGGCTCCACTGGTCGCGACCATCACAGGATCGACCACGAGCGGGATGGTTTTGGCGTGCGCCGCAAGCGCGGCCGCGACGGTGCGCGCTATGTCCGCCGAGCCGAGCATGCCGGTCTTGATCGCGTCGGCGCCCAGGTCGGCGAGACAGCGAACGATCTGCTCGGCGACGACGTTCGGTGGAATGGGATGGATGGCGCCGACGCCCGTTGTGTCTTGCGCCGTGATCGCGGTGACCGCGGTCATGGCGTAGACGCCCAGCGCGCTCGCGGTCTTGATGTCGGCCTGGATGCCCGCGCCGCCGCCCGAGTCCGAACCGGCGATGGCGAGCAGACGGGCTGGCTTGTTGGAAGTTTGAATTTCTACACCTTCTATCGTCATCGCCGGCTTCATGCCGGCGACCCATGATCACGACTGCAGCATGATGATCATGGGTCCCCGGGACAAGCCCGGGGATGACGGTTGAAAGACTGAAGCAGGAGACGAGGACGTATCCGCTACGCCGTCACTTCCTGGATCGCGCCGACGATGTCGCCGACCACGGCGCGGACAAGGGTCTCGTCGTCGCCTTCGGCCATGACGCGGATGCCCGGCTCGGTGCCCGATTTGCGCACCAGGATGCGGCCCGAACCGTTGAGGCGGGCTTCG
>CAYXMO010000617.1:0-1948 GCA_964465935.1 uncultured Rhizobium sp. | reverse complement strand
TCGGGCGCGTTGGTGATCAGGGTCGGCGGCGGCGCGAAGCCGTGCGCCGCGATCAGCTGCGCCTGGTAAGGCTTGGAGCTGTTGGAGCCTTGCGGATCGGCGCGGTTGACCACGCGCGCCGGCGCGACCTCGGACCAGCGGAACAGCGCTTCATGGAAGCCGCGGGCGTGGCGGCGCTGCGGCGCGTCCGGCGGCAGATCGGCGAGTTCGGGCAGCTTGGTGTCGTCCATCAGCCGCATATAGGCGCCGGCGACGTCGCCGAGCGCGATCGTCTCGCCGCTAAGGTTCAGCGTTCCGCCGACGCCGTTGCGGTCCGACTGCCAGCGCATCGTAAAGCCGGCGACGTCGCGCTGATGCACGATGCGGAAGCGCGCGCCGCGCGCCGTCAGCGCCTTGGCGACCATCGCCAGCGGCGGCTCGCTGCGGATGCCGCACAGCAGGATCATGCCAGCGCCGCCGCCAGCGCGGCCACCAGCGGTTCGCCGCCCAGCGCCAAATTGGGCAGCGGCGAAGCGCCGATCATCTCCCATTCGCCGAGCTCGTCGCGCGCGAAGTCGATTCCGATCAGCGCGGTATCGGCCAGCGCCGCGAGGGCGCGGCACCCCTCCGTCAGGCGCTCGGGCAGAACCGGCGGCAGCAGGACCTGCTTGCCGAGCACGAAGGCGGTGGCTTCGGCCGGCATCCACATCCAGGCCTGCTCGGGCGCGTCGCCGTCGCTTTGCTGCCAGGGCCGCGTCGGCAGCCCGGCCCGCGCGCCCAAGGTCCGCCACACCGAAGGATGGCGGTGGTTGCCGCACAGGCCTTGCGGCGTCGGGCGGTTGATCACCGTCGAAGGCCAGGCGTGCAGCCAGCTGAGATAGAGCGCGAACATCTCCTGCACGGCATAGCCGAAATCGTCGCCGGCATGGGCGCGCATCCCGTCGAGCGGTATGAAGCTGAGGCGGTTGACGATCGGGCGCGGCGCGGCGCTGTCCAGCACCCGGCCGTCGCGCAGCGTGATGGCGACCGAGGCGCCCGCGGCATCGACCCGGTGCTCCCAGCGCGCCGCCAGATCGAGATCGGCCGCGGACACGACCTCGACGGCAAATCCACGGCCGCGCAGCCCCTCCGCGAGCCAGGGCGCGCCGGGGTCGCCAGGCTCGTGAAGGAGCGTCACCGCCGGCTTGCCGGCCGCCGCCGCGGCGCCGTCAGCGATCGGGTTCACCCGACAAGGCGCCGCCGCTCAGATCGGGGCGATGGTCGGAGGCGATGAAGTGCTCGCCGGCGCCCTGGCCCCTGACCAGATCGCCCGGATCGCCGCCCGGCCCTTCGGCGATCTCCTTGCCGTCCTTCTCCTTGCCGATCGGTTTTTCGAACTCCTTCGGCAGCTTGTCGATTTCCTTCGGCAGTTTCTCGATGTCCTTGTGCTGCGGCTTTTCCAGGACCTCGATCTTCATGTGCTCCTTGATCTCGATCTTGTGGTCCTTGTGCTCCTTGGCTTCGTTCTTTTCGAGCTTCTCGATCTTGGCGTCCTTGTGCTCCTTGGCCTCGTTCTTTTCGAGCTTCTCGACCTTGTGGTCCTTGTGCTCCTTGGCTTCGTTCTTCTCGGCCTTTTCGTTTTTCTCGAGCTTGATCTCCTTGATGTCCTTGTGCTCGGTCTTCTCGAGTTTTTCCTGCTTGATCTCCTTTTCCTTGATCTCCTTGTGCTCCTTGATCTCCTTGTTTTCCTTGTGCTCGACCTTTTCGAGCTTCTTTTCTACGTTCTTGCCGGGATGTCTGGGGTCGTTGGCCATAGAATTCTCCATGATGTCCGGGGTTTGGCGAGCGCGAACGCTACAAGCGCAAAGTCTTCTCAACGGGAAGATTTGTGGACACTACGGCAATTGCCGCAAGCAGCCAAGAATGCTGGCGGGCATTTCACAAAACATTCGCCAGTATTGGATTAAATCGTTGTATAATATAGGCGATT
>CAYXMO010000616.1:0-1952 GCA_964465935.1 uncultured Rhizobium sp. | reverse complement strand
CGGCGTGGTCGACCAGGATGATCGCCAGCTGCGCTTTCTGCAGCGCCGCCTTGGGGTCGGCCATCATCGATTTCTTGGCGTCCGCGATCAGGGCGTCGAAATGGGCCCAATCGGGCTGCGCCGCGGCCTGCGGCGCGGGCGCGGCTTCGCCGGCACGAACGGCCGCGGCGCCGAGCAGGCACAGAACTAGGAAAAGGATTGGCCTGATGGTCATCCAACGCTCCCGCCGGCACAATGTCGGATGTTCCTTGACGAAGGCTTAGGAACGCCGAGGGAACTCGGTTGCCGGCGGGTTTTTCCGCGCCGCGGCACAACCGCAGGACGAACGGCGCACGCGCGCTCGCACCGTACCGCGCATACAGGGTTAAGAAATGGCGACCGCTCTATAGGAGTCGGGCAGGGCGTTGTCGTAAGGCGTGGTGTTGCGCGTGGCATGCGCGAAGCCGGGCCGCCAGTTCGCGTGACTGATGTATTGCCGCGATCCGTCCTCGGCGACGCCGTGGAACGGCAGCTGCAGCACTTGCGTCGTCGCGATGCCGAAGGGGTTGTCCCAGTAGCGGACTTCGGACAATGCGATGCCGCCGTCGACGATGGCTTGGATGCGCGCCTGGCGAACGCGCCTGGCCTCGCCGCTCACGAAATCCAGCGGATCGCTGCCTTGCATGTCGCGGCCGAAGGCGAGGTCGATGGCGCTGCCGGCCAGGCGGCAAACCGCCCTGTCGTTGACGCCCATGATCGAGATTCCGGGCAGGAGCTGGCTGATGCGCGCCGGATGGAAATCGCCGCGCGGCGGCGGCGCGCCGCCGCGCCACAGCGACAGCCAGTAATGCGCGAGCACGACATTGCCGCCGGTCAGCGCGAGCGCTTCGACCGCGGCCACTGCCTTTGCGTAGTCCCAAGCCATGGGCGCAGTATCGGCGACAGAGGTTTCGGTTTCCCTTCGCCGCCTAAGCGATTGGCGCCCAAGGCTTTCCGGGCGTGCCGCCGCGCCTGTACCGCAGCGATGACAAACCCTACGATCCTTGCCTACACTGCGTACACTTCATCTTGTCCGGCGCCAGACCGGGCACAGGGGATACGCATATGGCAAGCATCGTGGCGGCCGACGCCAAGACCGGGCGCAAATTCTATCTCGACGATCCCGACGATCTCAAAGCCGGCGAGAAGGTCACCTTCCTGCTCAGTCTTCATGGCGGCGGCTCGGTCGGCGCCTGGCAGCGCGCTTATTTCCCGGCGGTCGACGTCAAGGACAAGTACCGCCTCGTGATCGCGACGCCGTCGGCGGCGACCAAGGAGCCGGCGCGCATGTGGGTCGGCGAGGCCGACGACGCCCATCTGCGCAACATCGCCGACTATGTCTTCGACAAATACGGCAAGGCGAACATCGAACGCTTCTGGCTGGTCGGCCACAGCCAGGGCGGCATGACCTCGCGGCGCCTGCTCGGCAGCGACGCGTTCTTCCAGGATCGCGTCGATGGCTGGCTCAGCCTGTCCGGCGGCCGCATCGGCGTGGCGGAACGGGCCAAGGATTTCGCGCTGCCGATGCCGCCCGGCGTCGAGCGCCGCCTGCCGAATTTCCCGCCGCCGCCGCCGGTCGAATGCGACCTGTCGCACATCTTCACCACCGGCGAATACGAGATCGCAGCCCTGCCCACAACCTCGCCGCTGGCGGAAAAATATGGTGCCGGTCCGCGCGAACGCCGGCCCGACATTGTCGACACGGTTGGCGGCAAGATTCACGACACGACGCGCGAGAGCTATTCCAACAAGGGCTGGGGCTTCAAGCCCGGTCCCGGCACCGCGGAAGTCTTCGTCTATCCGAACGCCAAGGGTGGCCGCGTCATCGCCGACCTCGTGCGCCTGGGCAAAGGCCACACCGAAGGGCTGGAGCCGAACGTCACCGACGAACTGATCAAGCTGATCGTCGCCTCGCCCGGCGGCAAGGTGCAGGC
>CAYXMO010000615.1:0-1952 GCA_964465935.1 uncultured Rhizobium sp. | reverse complement strand
GCGCTGCATGGCGGCGCCATCGCCTGCGTGATGGACGACGTGCTGGCGGTCGCCGCCGGCTTCATCGCGCAATGGGGCGAGATCGCGCCGACGCTGGAGATGAAGGTGAGCTATCTCAACCAGGGCGGCGCCGGCCGCCACACCGCCGAGGCCAAGGTGATCAAGCGCGGCCGCACCATCAACTTCCTCGAAGCGAGCCTTGCGCGCGCCGACGGCAAGGTGATCGCGACCGCGACGGCGACGATCATGATCTCGCCGTTGAAGCGGCCCGAGGCGCCGAAGACGGCTTAGAGTCGATTGTCTTCAAATCAATCCATAACTTGTCATGGCCCACAAAAGCGGGCCATCCAGGTGACACAGCTACTGTCGTCGAAAGTTCGAGCGCACCAACTGGATGGCCCGTCCGCACGCTGTCGCTACGAACTGCGGGTCATGACAGCGTTTGGATGTTTCCCAATTGGGTACGACCCCTATTGCACCACGATCTTCATCGCGACGAAGTCGAAGGTCAGGCTGTGGGCGCGGAAGAAGCCGTGCGACAGCGTTCCGGCGACGGTGAAGGGAAACAAGCCGAACTGGTCGCCGTCGGGCGTATAGACGCCGTCGACGTCCGGTTCGGTGAGGCTGCCCAGGCTCGCCGAGGCCTTGAACGTGATGAAACGCACCATGCCGCCGCCGCCGCGGCCGGACTGGACCTTGCTCGGGTCTGGCGTGATGCCGGCGGCGTCGAGCGTCGCCCGCGTCGCCTGCAGGCCCGCACCTTCGAGCCCGGTGTCGATGTTGAACAACCCTTCCGGCGCCGTGCCGATGCGCCCGCGCGCAAAGAGGAAGTGATCGCCGACCAGCCACATCGGCACGGCGCCCTTGGCGCTGCGCTCGAACGCCGCCGAGTCGCTGCGCGGTCTCAGGATCAGGGCGCCATGGACGTAGTCGAGGGTCGACAGGAAATGCATCAGGAAGCCGGTGCCGACGACGCCGTCGATGCGCAGATCGGGTTTGGGGCTCATGACCCGGGTCGCAAGCACCGCGATGGGAATGGCGCGCACCGTCGCGGCGCCGAACTGCACCTCAGGCAGCACCGCGCGCATCACCGCGGCTTGCTGCCCGCCGGCGAAGGTGCCTTGTCCGGCGGCGCTGGTCTGCAGGCCGAGCTCGGCGGCGAAGGCGGTGTCGAGCACCAGATCGGGGCCGCCGGTGTCGATCAGGAAGTACACGTCGCGCCCGGCGATGCGGACTTTGACGACGGGCAAGGGATCGGTGGTCTCGAACGCGATCCGCGTGCCGCCCTTGGGCATGTCGATCTTGTAGACGTCGGGCGCGAAGGCGGCATCGCGCAGGGTGGCGCCGGCCATCACGCGCTTGGCCAGCGGGTTGGCGGGATCGACGGCGAGCGCCTGGTTCGCCAGCTTGCGCGCCTCGTCGCGGCGCTCCTGGTAGAGCCGGATGCGTGCCAGGCCCGCCAGCGCCGCGGCGTCGTTCGGCGTCTGCGCCAGCGTCGCGGCATAATGCTGTTCGGCGGCGGCGAAATCGCCGCTGGCGAAGATCGGATCGGGCGGCGGCATCGCCGGCGGGTCGGCGCTCGCCGCGCCGGCCAGCACGATGGCGCCGACGAACAGAAGAATCCGCGCGCGCATCTGCATCTTTCCCCAAAAAGATCGCCGCCATGATGCGCGGGCGGTTTGCGCCTGTGGAGTGAAAACGGCGCAACCCAGCGGCTAGAGCGCGATCTCCGCGATCACAGGCACGTGATCCGATGCCTTCTGCCAGCCGCGCATCTTGGTGACGATCTGCTGCGATTTGAGTCCGCCCTTGAGCGCTTGGCTGATCCAGATGTGATCGAGGCGGCGGCCGCGATTGCTTTGCAGCCAGTCGGCGGCGCGGTAGCTCCACCACGAATAGCTTTTCCGGTCGGGCGGCACGAATTCGCGGGTGACGTCGATCCAGTCGAACGC
>CAYXMO010000614.1:0-1956 GCA_964465935.1 uncultured Rhizobium sp. | reverse complement strand
GAGAAGATCAGCGCCACCAATATCGCCAGCGACCATTTCACCCGCGCCGGCGACAACGCGCCGGTCAGGTGCAACGCGCCATGCGCCGCGGCGCGCGTCGTCATGTTGCGCCGATACCATTCGCCCACCCGCCACAGGATGAAACACGCCAGCAGCGCCGCGGCCGAGAACCATTTGACGCCGTCGCGCTGGCCCGGCGCGATCGCCAGCGCCGCCAGCAGCGGCCCCAGCGCGCTGCCGATCGAACCGCCGACCTGGAACATCGATTGCGCCAGCCCGCGCCGCTGTCCCGCCGCCAAATTGGCGACGCGCGAGCTCTCGGGATGAAAGGTCGACGATCCGATCCCAACCAGCGCCGCCGCCGCCAGCAGGAAGGGATAGCTCGGCGCCAGCGCCAGCCCGATCAGGCCGACACAGGTGAACACCATCCCGGCGGGCAGCGCATAAGGCACCTGGCGGCGGTCGGTATAGGCGCCGACCAGCGGCTGCAGCAGCGACGCCGTCACCTGGAACACCGCCTGCACCAGTCCGATATGCGCGAAGTCGAGGTCGAAGGTGGTCTTGAGGTTGGGATAGATCGCCTGCAGCAGTGACTGCATCATGTCGTTCAGCGCGTGGCAGAAGCCGACGGCGAACAGCACCGCGAACACGGTCGAATGCACCTGCAGCGGCGCGGCGGTCTTGGTGGTGTGGTTCATGCGGCGGAACTTGCGGTCTTGGAGCAGCGCAGGCAACCCAAGTTTTCGCATGGGCGCCGGTCGGCGTGTAGCGCCTGCAACAAAGGGGCACGCGGTTCCGCGTGAGAACCCTACTTCGCCCGCGCCTTTTCTTCGTCCTCGATCATCTCGGCAATCAGGTCCTTGCCGTCGGGCGAGTGCATCCAGGCTTCCGCCGCCTGCAGCGTCTCGAACTGCTTGGGCGCGCGCAGCGGCTTGTTGCGGCCCTCGACCGGCACCAGCACTTCGAACGTGCCGGCGAAGCGCGCATCCTTGGTCTCGGCGGCGAAGGGTTGCGGCTTCTCGTATTTCTTCTTTTTCATGGGAAAACGCCTTGGTTCTCGAAAACGAATAACGCGCCGGGCTTCTATCAGGCTCCGGTCTTTATGCCAAACCAATAGGTTTCCCAGGGCGGCGGCAGCTGTTCGATCACATGGAACCCATAGGCGCGGTAGAAGCGCACGCCCCGTTCGTTCTTCGGCCCGACGCCCAGATGCAGCGCCTCGACGCCGGCGCCCGCCATATGGGCACGGAACGTGTCGATCATGCGCTTGCCCAGCCCGATGCCCTGGAAGCGCGGCAGCAGATCGATGTGCAGATGCGCCGGATAGGGCTCGTTCACCCGGCGCGGCGTCTTAGGGGGATGGTGGATGAGATAGGCCATGCGCTCGTCCGGCGTGAAGTCGGCGCGCGGCGCGCCGGGATCGCCATGGCGCGTCCTCAGGTCCGGCCACCACGACGCTTCCTGCCGCCGTTCGAAGCCATGGGTATCGGCCGTCCCGATGACATAGCCGCCGACGCCGGCCTCGTCCTCGGCGACGAAGCAGTGCTGCGGCTCCAGCACGCCATAGGGCCCGGCATAGATGTGCCCGATGATCCTGGGATCGCGGTAGAGGTGCGAAGCATCCTGCCCGCTGTCGCCGGTCTTGAGGCAGATCTCGTACAGCGCATCGAGGTCGCTCGCGCGATAGGGGCGGATACGAACCATCAATTTCCCTCTCCCCCGCTTCAGCGGGGGAAAGGGTAAGGGTGAGGGGGTGCCGATATCAAACGCGATATCGCGGGTTTGCGCTCGGCGCCGCCGCTATCACGCGCCGCATCGCGCTTGTCTTTGCCGCCCCTTCACCCCACCCTCTCCCCCAAAGAAGGGGGAGAGGGAGAAATCCATGACCGCCACACTCGCGCAGCGCCTCGGCCACGCGCCCGATGCGCGCCTCTTGATCGTCAATTGCGACGACAT
>CAYXMO010000613.1:0-1958 GCA_964465935.1 uncultured Rhizobium sp. | reverse complement strand
TCGACGAAGCGACCTCGTCGCTGGATTCGGAGAGCGAGCACCTGATCCAGTCGGCATTGTGGACGCTGGTGCAGGGCCGCACCGTGATCGCCATCGCGCACCGGCTCTCGACCATCGCCGGCATGGACCGCGTGGTCTATCTCGACAACGGCAAGATTTTGGAAGACGGCCCGCACCGCGTCCTCTTGGCGAACAACGGGCCCTACTCGCGGCTGTGGAACCGCCAGATGGGCGGCTTTATCGACGCGGCTTGAGCCCGCGCTTGACGCCGATCATGGCCGCCTTGCGCAGCGTCTCGTCGATGCGGGTCTGCCAGCCGGGTCCGGTCTTGCGGAAATAGCTCAGCACCTCCGGCGACAGGCGCAGATGCACCGATTTCTTGGCATTCGCCTTCTTCGGCCGCCCCGGCCTGGTCAGCGTGCCATTGGCGGGACGAAGGACGACGCCACCGGCGGAGATTTCGGCACGGTCGAAAAAATCGTC
The DNA here is from genome assembly GCA_964465935.1 of uncultured Rhizobium sp. Lineage (GTDB taxonomy): Bacteria > Pseudomonadota > Alphaproteobacteria > Micropepsales > Micropepsaceae > Rhizomicrobium. The sequence continues at coordinate 1,475 of CAYXMO010000613.1, read as the reverse complement.
GGTCAATTCCGGCGCATCGTCAGGGTCGACCCATTCTGTTTTCGTATTTTTCTTTTTCACGGTCATTCGCCCTTCTGAACGAGATGATGTGCCGCGCCTGCCCACGGGCCGTCCAAACGATCACCATCATCCGACCCCGCAAGAAACCCACCGTGATATAGCGGATCTCGCCATAGTCCTGACGGTCGTCTTGCATTGTGTACTGGAGACCCGCGAACACGAGCGGCGTCTCGTCGAAATCGACGCCACGTTCTTTGAGCGTCCAATCCCGTTTGGCCTGATCGTAACTGATCTGCATAATTTATGTGGCCACAATAATTAAAATGTCAAGGGCCATGCTGTGGTCGCAGAACGGGTTGCGCAATCGAATTGCGGACAACTTGAAGTGCAGATTCGGAACGCCATGATTTCAGGCGCTTGCCGGAGGCATGTCGGCAGAGTCATCGGCGAACGAGTAAATCGATGCCGATTTAACCCGGCACGCTCACCTGTGCGATTTCCAGGATGCCGGACACGCCTGCGCCATGCGACTGGGCCGTGGCGATCACTAGGCTGCGCCCGTCCGCGCCGCCCAAGGCGCAGGTGAAGGCGTTCATCGCTGTCTCGACCCGCTCCAGGATTTTGCCGCCCGGACCGACCCGCAGGCATTCCTTCGCCAGCGCGTTGGCGACCCAGATCGCGCCTTCGCTGTCGGCGCAGATGCCGTCGGGCGCGGTCGAGGGCGTATCGCTCGCCAGCGACGCCCATACCCGCCGGTTCGACAGCGTGCCGTCGGGCGCGATGTCGAACGCGGTCAGGCCGGGCATGAAGGTCTCCGCCGCGATCAGCGTCTTGCCGCCGTCGATCAGGGCCATGCCGTTGGGGAAGCGCTGCTCGGCCGAGGCGATGGAGGCGGCGCCATCGGGCGTCACATGCATGATCGGCGCCTTGGGTGGGCCCTCCGCGGTCCACAGCGCCTCGGGTCCGTTGTCGGTGATGAACTTGTCGAGGTCGAAGCCGAAGCATCCGACCAGGGCGTTGCCGCGCGCATCGACCAGCATGTCGTTGCAGTGGAATTTCGCGAAGGGCGTCAGATCGGCATGCGGCACGATGCGGCCGTCCGCTTCGCGCCGCATTACCTTCTGGCTTTTCATCGCCACGAACAGCAGCCTTCCGTCGGGCAGCCAGCCCAGTCCCGAGGGCTGGTCGTCGAGCGTAAGCTCCACCCGCACATCGCCGCCCGGCCCCACGCTCGATATCCGGTGCTGATAGAAATCGGAGTACCAGAAGCGGCCCTGATGCCAGCGCAGGCCTTCGCCGAAGCTTAAGCCCGTGACGAAGGTTTCGGCTTTCATGGCGGCACTCCGATCTGCTTGCCGCGCGAATCTATGCTAGATCGCGGGCGAGAGGGAGCATCGCCATGGACCTGACCAAAATTCCTGCCGGGCGCAATCCGCCGGTCGACGTCAACGCCCTGATCGAGATCCCGGCCGGCG
>CAYXMO010000612.1:0-1961 GCA_964465935.1 uncultured Rhizobium sp. | reverse complement strand
CTGATGCTGGCGCAGCAGATCGTGCGGCACATCCCGGTCGGCGAGAAGGTCGTCGAGTCGATCCTCAAACTGGTGCGCGCGGCGCGGCCGGGCGACGAGGGCGCCAAGGACGTGCGCGATGCCATCGCCTGGGGACCGGGGCCGCGCGCCAGCCAAGCGTTCATGCTGGCGGTGCGGGCGCGGGCGCTGATCGAAGGCCGGCTGGCGCCGTCGACCGACGACGTCGAAGCGCTGGCGCAGCCGGTCTTGCGCCACCGCATGGCGCTCACCTTCCCGGCGCGCGCCGAAGGCATGACGGTGAGCGCCGTCATCGAGCGGCTGTGCCGGAGTTATCTTTGAGCCAAAAGGCCAATCTGCAATACGAAGCCGAAGCGCTCGGCGCCGGGCTGGCGCCGCTGCTGGTCGATGCCGAGCGGCTGGCGGCGGCGGTGAGCCTGGGCGTGCACGGGCGGCGCAAGGCGGGGATGGGCGAGAGCTTCTGGCAGTTCCGCCGCTATCGCCCCGAAGATTCCTCGTCCGCGATCGACTGGCGGCAATCGGCCAAGACTCAGAACCTGTTCGTGCGCGAGCGCGAATGGGAAGCGGCGCAATCGGTGTGGTTCTGGTGCGATACGTCGGCTGGGATGCAATTCGCGAGCGCCAAGGTGAGCAAGGCGGAGCGCGCCAAGCTGCTGGGCCTCGCGCTGGCGTCGCTGCTGGTGCGCGGCGGCGAGCGCGTCGCGCTCTATGGCGAACACCAGGCGCCGGCGAGCAGCCGCGCCGCGCTGCGCCGCATCGGACTGAGCTTGATGGAACAGGTTGAGAGCGAGGCGCTGCCGCCCGACTCGGCCATCGCCAAGAACGCGCAATTCGTGTGGTTCAGCGATTTCCTCTCGCCGGTCACCGAGATCGAGGCGGCGCTGCGGCGGCTGTCGCGCTCGGCGGTGACGGGGCAGCTGGTGCATATCATCGATCCGGCGGAAGAGGATTTTCCCTTCAGCGGGCGCATGCGCTTCGAAGACGCCAAAGGGACGTTGAGCGAAACCATCGGCCGCGCCGAAACCGTAGCCGGCGCCTATCGCGCGCGCTTCAAGGCGCATGCCCAGACGGTGGGCGCGCTGGCGCGGCGGCTGGGCTGGTCCTATATCGCGCACCGCACCGACAAGCCGCCGCAGACCGCGCTGATCGCGCTCTATGCCGATATGAGCGGCGCGTAACGCCATGGCCTTGCTGGCGGGATTGAGTTTCGGCACGCCGCTCCTGCTGTGGGCGCTCGCCGCCCTGCCGGTGATCTGGTTCCTGCTGCGGGTGACGCCGCCCTTGCCGCGCCGGCTGGTGTTTCCGCCGCTGCGCCTGCTCTTGGGATTGTCGGGGCAGGAGGAGACGCCGGCGCGCACGCCGTGGTGGCTGCTGCTGCTGCGCCTGATCGCGGCGGCGGCGGTGATCGTGGCGCTGGCCGAGCCGATCTTCGGCAAGCCGCCGCAGATCGCGGGAACGGGGCCCATCGTGCTGTTCGTCGACAATGGCTGGACCGCGGCGGCGAATTGGGACGCGCGCCAGGCGGCAATCGCCGACATCCTGCAGAGCGCGAACGGCCGCGCCGTCGCGATCCTGCCGACGGCGGACCTGCCCGATGCCGGATTGATGGATGCGGGCAAGGCGTCGCGCGTGGCGCAAGGGCTGACGCCGCAGCCCTGGGCACCCGACCGCAAGCGCGCGCTGGCGGCGCTGCGCAAGGCGAAATTCGCGGCCAAGCCGCAGATCGTGTGGCTGAGCGACGGGATCGACGACGGCAGCGCGGCGGCGACCGCCGACGGCTTGAGCGAAATCGGGGCGCTGACCGTGTTCGCCGACGCGCCGGGACAGGACGCGCTGGCGCTGCTGCCGCCGGCCAATGTCGCCAACGGTTTCGACGTCGCGGCGCTGCGTGCGAGCACCGATGGGCCGCGCCCGGCCGACATCGCGGCGCTGGGCAGCCATGG
>CAYXMO010000611.1:0-1978 GCA_964465935.1 uncultured Rhizobium sp. | reverse complement strand
GGCGCCGCACAGCTCCGAGCACTGGCCGTAGAACACGCCGAGCTTCGTGGCCTTGAACCAAGTGTGGTTCAGCCGGCCGGGGATGGCGTCCATCTTCACGCCCATCTCCTGCAGCGCCCAGGAGTGGATGACGTCGGCGCCGGTGGTCTCGATCTCGACCACGCGGTTGACGGGAACGTAGAGCGGATTGTCGACGCCCAGCAGGCGCGGCTTGCCGGCGGCCTTGGCGGCGTCGGGCGCCGTGCCCTCGGCGGCTTCGACCGTGGTCAGGCCGAGCGAGTCGAAGGTGAAGTTGCCGTCGCGCGGATATTCGTAGGTCCAGAACCACTGCTTGCCGATGACGCGAATCTGCACGTCGGGCTTGGGAATGTCCGCCTCGTAATAGAGCAGCTTGAAGGACGGGATCGCGATGATGACGAGGATGATCACCGGGATGATGGTCCAGGCGACTTCCAGGATCGTGTTGTGATGGGTCTTGGACGGCACCGGATTGGCGCCCTTGCGGTAGCGGACGATGATCCAGAGCAGCAGCGCGGCGACGAACAGGCTGATCGCGGTGATGATCCACAGCAGCAGGGTGTGGAAGGTCTCGATCTGCTCCATCACCGGCGAGGCGGCGGGCTGCAGCCCCAGCTGATAGTCGTGCGGCAGCGCGAGCGCCGCGCTGGCCCAGACCAGGACGGCCGCGGCCACGCCTGCGCCGATGCCGGATTTTCTCAAGGACATGAGGCGACCTCATAAGATGGGCAGGCGGGGTGGCCCCGAGCCCCCCGTTTTTCGAGATTCTTGGGCGCGATTTAGAGGCGCTAAGCCCCTAAAGTCATTGCGACCTTCTGGCACGGGGTGGCTCGGGGAAGGCGCCGGCGCAGGCGCGGGTTCCGCCCGGCCCCGCGATGGGCAATCCGCGGCGAATGCACCTATATGTATAAGACTGACAAATCACCCGTTTGGGAGCATCCCATGAGCAACCCGTCCGACCTGTTCTTCAGCCGCACCGGCATGGACCGGTCCAAGGTCCAAGCCACGGTCGACCAGGCGCTGAAAGGCTCCGACGACGGGGAGCTGTTCCTGGAGTACCGCCAGAGCGAATCGTTCTCCTTCGACGACGGGCGGCTGAAGGCGGCGAGCTTCGACACGACGCAGGGCTTCGGCCTGCGCGCCGTGGCGGGCGAGGCGACCGGCTATGCCCACGCCTCGGACCTTTCGGAGGAAGCGATCCGGCGTGCCGCCAACACGGTAAAGGCGGTGGCGCGCGGCCATTCCGGCGTCGCGGCGGGCGGCCCGGCCCGCTCGAACGTCAAGCTTTACACGGACATCGATCCGCTCGGCTCGGCGCCGTTCGAGGCGAAGGTAAAGCTGCTGGAGGACATGAACGCCTATGCGCGGTCCAAGGACGGGCGCGTGCGGCAGGTGTCGTGCCATCTGACGGGCGAGTGGCAGCAGGTCGAAATCCTGCGCGCCGGCGGCGAGGCCTATCGCGATATCCGGCCGCTGGTGCGGGTCGATGTGTCGGTGGTGGTCGAGCAGGACGGACGCCAGGAGACGGGGCATTTCGGCGGCGGCGGGCGCGGGGATTACACGACCTATCTCACGGGCGAGTATTGGCACGCGGCGGTCGACGAAGCGCTGCGCCAGGCGCTGGTCAATCTGCAGTCGATCCCGGCACCGGCCGGCGAGATGACGGTGGTGCTGGGGCCGGGCTGGCCCGGCATCCTGTTGCATGAGGCGATCGGTCACGGGCTGGAAGGCGACTTCAACCGCAAGGGCACCAGCGCCTTCGCCGGACTGCTCGGCCAGCGTGTCGCCTCGCCGGGCGTGACGGTGGTCGATGACGGCACGATCGACGGACGGCGCGGCTCGCTGTCGGTGGACGACGAAGGCACGCCGACCTCGCGCACCGTGCTGATCGAGGACGGCATCCTCAAAGGCTACATGCAGGACCGCCAGAACGCGCGGCTGATGGGCGTGGCGCCGACCG
>CAYXMO010000610.1:0-1985 GCA_964465935.1 uncultured Rhizobium sp. | reverse complement strand
CAGCACCTCGCCGAAGAACAGCGCCGCGTTGCGTTCCCGCCGCCGCCGCTCGAGATACCATTCGAGCTGGGTCGCGGTGAAACCGCCGATCGTCGCTAGCAGCGCCCCCAGGAACACCGCCCACAGGGTCGAGAAGTTCTGGATGAAATCCATGTCGTTCGGACTTAAGGCCACCATTTCCTCCGGTTTGGATTCACATTACAGCAAGCGCGCGCGATTGGGATGGGCGAAGGTGCTGGCGATATTCGTGGACGGCGATGCCTGCCCGGTGAAGGGCGAGGTCGAACAGGTGGCGGGCCGCCATGGCCTTTCCGTGACCATCGTCAGCAATGGCGGCCTGCGCCCCAGCCGCAACCCGCTGGTGCGGCATGTCACGGTCGATGCCGGCGCCGACGCCGCCGACGACTGGATCGTGGAACAGGCCGGCGAAGGCGACCTGGTGATCACCGCCGACATCCCGCTGGCGTCGCGGGCGCTCAACAGGGGGGCGCGGGTGCTCGGGCCGACCGGCAAGCCGTTCACCGAGGCCGGCATCGGCATGGCGCTGGGGATCCGCGAGCTGCAGCGCCATCTGCGCGAATCGACCGCGGGCGGGCAGACCTACAATGCCGGCTTCACCAGACAGGACCGCTCGCGCTTCCTGAACGCGCTGGAGAACGAGATCCAGGCGCTCAAGCGCGCCTTTGCCGGGCGCATCCCGCCGGCGTAGCGTTGCGCCATGAAGGTCACGCGCAGCGCCGGTGCCCTGGGCGCCGAGGTTTCCGGAATCGATCTGGCGGACGCGCTTTCGCCCGCGATGGTCGCCGAGCTGCGCCGGCTTTGGCTTGAGCATCTCGTCCTGTTCTTTCACGATCAGCCGCTGCCGCCGGACCGGTTCCTCGCACTGGCGCGGTGCTTCGGCGAGCCGATGGACTATCCGTTCCTCAAGGGGCTGGATGGGTTTGCCGAGATCACCGTCGTCGCCAAGTTGGAGCACGAGACCGTCAATTTCGGCGGCATCTGGCATTCCGACACCACCTATCTGCCGATGCCGCCCAGCGCGACGCTGCTGCTGGCGCGCGAAGTACCGCCGCGCGGCGGCGATACGCTGTTCGCCAACCAATACGCCACCTATGACGCGCTGCCGCCGGACATCCGGCGCCGGCTGGACGGGCTGAAAGCCGTCAGCACCTCGGCCAAGGCAGAGACCACGCGCTCGCGCGAAGACCGCGTGCGCGACAGCGGCAACAGCGCCGCCGCCGACGAATACCACGCAGCGCATCCCGCGGTGCGCACCCATCCCGAGACCGGACGCAAGGCGCTTTACCTCAATCCCGCACACACGGTGGGTTTTGAGGGCATGACGGAAGCCGAAAGCGCGCCGCTGCTGGACTTCCTATTCGCGCATCAGGTCAAGCCGGAATTTCTTTGCCGTTTCGCCTGGCGCGCCGGCTCGCTGGCGTTGTGGGACAACCGCTGCACGCTGCACAATCCGGTCAACGACTACCACGGTCATCGCCGCGTCATGCATCGCATTACACTCAAGGGCGACGCCCCCCGCTGAAGGAGATATCGGTGAAGCTGCATCAGACCTTCCTGTCGCCGTTCCCGACGCGGGTGCGGCTGGTGCTCTACGCCAAGGGGCTGGACATCCCGTTCGTCGAGCCGAGCGGCATCCACGACGGATCGGCCAAGGGCGATTATCTGAAGATCAATCCGCTCGGCCGCGTGCCGACGCTGGAGCTGGACGACGGCCGCACGTTGCCCGAGTCCGAAGTGATCTGCGAGTATCTCGAAGACGCCTATCCGACGCCGACGCTGCGTCCCGCCGATCCCTGGGGACGGGCGCAGGTGCGGCTGATTTCCCGGCTGTGCGATTTCTACCTCGTCTTCGCCATGGTGCCGCTGTTCAACGCCTCGGCGCGGCCGCGCAAGAGCTGGGACCTGGCGAAGATCGATGCGGCCTTGGCCGAAGTGCGCAAATCGCTCGACTATCTCGAACACTA
>CAYXMO010000609.1:0-1999 GCA_964465935.1 uncultured Rhizobium sp. | reverse complement strand
TCGCGATCGAGTACTTCATGTTGTCGCGCAGATAGTCGAAGCCGAACTCGTTGTTGGTGCCGTAGGTGACGTCGGCGTTGTAGGAGACCTTGCGCTCCTCGTCGGTCAGGCCGTGCACGATGCAGCCGACGCTGAGTCCCAGGAACTTGTAGATCTGGCCCATCCAGTCGGCGTCGCGCCGCGCCAGATAGTCGTTCACCGTCACGACATGCACGCCTTCGCCGGCCAGCGCGTTCAGGTAGACGGGCAGGGTGGCGACCAGCGTCTTGCCTTCGCCGGTCTTCATCTCGGCGATGTTGCCGTAGTGCAGCACCATGCCGCCGACCAGCTGGACGTCGAAATGGCGCTGGCCGAGGGTGCGCTTGGCCGCCTCGCGCACCACCGCGAAAGCTTCCGGCAACAGGTCTTCCAGGGTCTCGCCCTTGGTCAGGCGCTCCTTGAAGGCGGGGGTGAGGGCGCGCAGCTGGTCGTCGCTCAGCGCCGCGAATTTGGGCTCGAGCGCGTTGATCTCGGCGACCCGCGCCTTGTACGGCCGGATCTTCCGCTCGTTGGACGAGCCGAAGAGTCGTTGCGCTATGCCGCTGAAACCCAGCATGAAAACCTCGTAAGACGGCCAGAAGGGCGGGCTCTGGGGGGCCAGGCCGCGGCGGAGAGATAAGAACGCCTCACCCCCTTGTCAAATCAGGCGATTCCGGTCACATGCGCGCCCGAATTGCGGCGGGTCGAGGACACGGGCATGGCCAAGGGGAAAGCAGCGGCGAAGCCGGCCAAGGCGGGCGGCCATGCCGTTTCCCCTTTGGCACCCAAGGCTTTTCCAAAGCTACCGCCCCTGGCCGGGGTTCGGCTCGCCACCGGCGCCGCCGGCGTGCGCTACAAGGACCGCACCGACGTCCTCCTGGCCGTGTTCGCGCCCGGAACCCAGGTCGCCGGCGTCTTTACCAAATCCAAGACCTCGTCGGCCCCGGTCGACTGGTGCAAGGCCCATGTCGCCGCCGGCGCCGCCCGCGCCCTGGTGGTCAACAGCGGCAACGCCAACGCCTTCACCGGCAAGGCCGGCTATGACGGCGCCCGCCAGGTCGCCGAGTCGGCCTCGGCGGTGGTCGGCTGCAAGCCGGGCGAAGTCTATCTCGCCTCGACCGGCGTGATCGGCGAGCCACTGCCGCATGGCCGGATTACGAAGATATTAGGAACCCTGGCGGAGGAGGGCGCCGCCGACGGCTGGCGCGCCGCCGCCGAGGCGATCATGACCACCGACACCTATCCCAAGATGGCGACGGCGACGGCGACCATCGACGGCAAGCGCGTGACGCTGAACGGCATCGCCAAGGGCTCTGGGATGATCGCGCCCGACATGGCGACGATGCTGGCCTTCGTCTTCACCGACGCCAACCTGCCCGGAGCGGTGCTGCAGGACTTGCTGAGCGCCGGCGTCAAGCCGTCGTTCAACGCCATCACCGTCGACAGCGACACCTCCACCAGCGACACGCTGCTGCTGTTCGCGACCGGCAAGGGCGCCAGCCATCCGGCGATCACCAAAGCCTCCGACAAGCGGCTCAACGAATTCCGCCAGCGCCTCGACGCGCTGCTGCTCAGCCTCGCGCTCCAGGTCGTGCGCGACGGCGAGGGCGCGCAGAAGCTGATCCGCATCGACGTCACCGGCGCCGAGAGCGACGACGCCGCCAAGAAGATCGCGCTCGCCGTCGCCAACTCGCCGCTGGTCAAGACCGCGATTGCCGGCGAGGACGCGAACTGGGGTCGCATCGTCATGGCGGTGGGCAAGGCAGGCGAAGCCGCCGACCGCGACAAGCTGAAGATCGCCTTCGGCGGCCAGGTCGTCGCCGAAGCCGGCGCCCGTTCGCCGTCCTACAACGAGGCCGCCGCGACCAAGGCGGTAAAGGGCCGCGAAGTCGAAATCGCCATCGATCTCGGCCTGGGCAAGGGCGCGGCGCGGGTGTGGACCTGCGACCTCACGCACGGCTACATCGACATCAACGGCAGC
>CAYXMO010000608.1:0-2001 GCA_964465935.1 uncultured Rhizobium sp. | reverse complement strand
TCGAACCATGGATTCTTCTTCAGCCAGCCATTGTTGCGCCACGACGGATGCGGCAGCGGGATGTGCCGCGGGGCGTAGTCCCGCCATGCCTTGACGGTCTCCGTCATATTGGATTTCGCCGCGTCACCCAAATGCCAGGTCTGGGCGTAGGAGCCGACGAGCAGGATGGTCTTGAACGCCGGCAACGCCTCCATCAGCCGGGCCCGCCAATGCTGGGCGCAGATTTTCGGCGGCGGCAGGTCGCCGCCGTTTTCGTCATAGCCGGGAAAACAGAACGCCATGCCGGTGAGGGCGACGCGCTTTTCGTCGTAGAAGGCGGTGCGGTCGATGCCCATCCAGTCGCGCAGACGGTCGCCGGAGGCGTCGTTGAACGACAGACCGGTCTTGTGCACGCGCAGGCCGGGCGCCTGGCTGGCGATCAGGAGGCGCGCGGTCGTGCTGACATGCAGGACAGGGCGCGGATCGAGAATGTCGGCACAGATGCGGCAGGCGCGAATCTCGGCGACGAGGCGCGAGAGCTGGCGCGGGGTGGCGGTCATCGGAAGCGCTTGAACGAAACGTCGGCTTCGAGCCGCAGGATGCCGCCATCCGAGGTCATCAATTCGCATTGGCGCAGCATGGCCAGCGCAATGCAGAGACGGTCCCCCAACGAAAGGTCCAGTTGCTTTGGCGCTTTGGCGAGTTCCGCAGCAATGCGCGCCTGCGCTATGTCGACCGGAATGATCTGAATACCCCATGCGACGATGGCAGGATAGCTTTCGCCCGGCGAAATGCCGCGCTTCAAACCTTTGGATAGGATTTCGGTTAGCGTCGCGGCCGAAATCGCGGAGCGCGGCAACGCAGCGCGCACCTGTTCGGCGCCGGTCTCCTTGAGCAAGAGCGCCAGCACCGCCGAAGCATCCAGGACGATCACTTGCGAAATTCGGCCGGCGGATCGTTGAGACCCTCAATCTCGGCCCGTTCACGGCGCGCTTCGGCACGCTTTTCTTCCAGGTATTGATCGACCGAATAGGTCTTGGCCATCGGCGCGAAGAGTTCCTGCGCGCGCCTTACAGCCTCATCGATCTGCGCGGGCGTCTTCGGATTTCTATATTCCCGCAGCGGCCGAATCTGTTCCGCCAGAATCTGACGAACTTCTTCTTCCACGCTGCGGCCGTTTTCGGCGGCGCGCAGGCGAAGACCTTTATGGACGTCAGCCGGGACGTTGCGGATGGTGAGATTAGCCATGTCGAAATGCTAGCATTTTGCTGGCATTGCTGTCAAAGCTAGCGGCGCAGCATTCCTAATACGTTGAATTTATTCAATCTCCCCGCAGCAACCCACGGGCGATGACGATCTGTTGGATCTGGCTGGTGCCTTCGTAGAGGCGGAAGATGCGCACGTCGCGGTAGAAGCGCTCGATGCCGTAGTCGGCGACATAGCCGGCGCCGCCGAAAATCTGCACCGCCTTGTCGGCGACGCGGCCCACCATCTCGGAGGCGAAATATTTGGTGCAGGCCGCTTCCATCGTGATGCTCATCCCGCGGTCGCGCTTGCGCGCGGCGTCCATCACCATGCATTTGGCGGCATAGGTCTCGGTCTGGCAGTCGGCGAGCATGCCCTGGATCAGCTGGAACTCGGCGATCCGCTGGCCGAACTGCTCGCGCTCGCGGGCGTAGCGCACACTCTCCTCGATTAGCCGCTCGGCGACGCCGACGCAGACGCCGGAGATGTGCAGCCGGCCGCGGTCGAGCACCTGCATCGCGACCTTGAAGCCCTCGCCTTCTTCGCCCAGCCGCAGCGACGCCGGAACGCGGGCGTTGTCGAAATTGATGTCGCAGATATGGGCGCCCTGCTGGCCCATCTTCTTCTCCGGCTTGCCGACCGAGATGCCGGGGAGGTTCGATGGCACGATGAAGGCCGAGATGCCGCCGGCGCCCTTGCGCGACGGCTCGCTGCGCGCCATCAGCGTGAACATGCCGGCGCGGTTGGCGTTGGTGATGAAGCGCTTGGTGCCGTTGA
>CAYXMO010000607.1:0-2004 GCA_964465935.1 uncultured Rhizobium sp. | reverse complement strand
CCGACATTGAAATCGCCGTCGGTCGCCAGCAGCACGCGGTTGACGCCGCCCTTGACGAAGCTGGCCTCAGCCAGCTGGTAGGCGAGACGGATGCCCTCGCCGCCCGCGGTCGAGCCGCCGGCGTGGAGCTGATCCAGCGCCGCGAGAATCTTCGCCTTGTCGCTGCCGGCGGTGGTCGGCAGGACGATGCCGGCCGATCCGGCATAGGCGACGATGGCGACGTGATCGTTGGCGTTCATCTGATCGACCAGCAGATGGAAGGAGCGGATCAGCAGCGGCAGCTTGTTGGGCTCGTCCATCGAGCCCGACGTGTCGATCAGGAAGACGAGATTGGCCGGCGGACGTTCCTTGCGCGGGATGTCGAAGCCCTTGATGCCGACATGCAGGATCTGGGTGTCCTTGTTCCACGGCGAGGGATAGACGCGGACGCTGGCGCGGAACGGCGTGCCCTTGCTGTCGGGCAAGGGATAGGCGTAGTCGAAATAGTTCACCATCTCCTCGATCCTGACCGCGTCGGCCGGCGGCAGCGCGCCCTGGTTCAGGGCGTCGCGCACCACGCCGTAGGAGGCTGTGTCGACGTCGATGGAGAAGGTCGAGACCGGCTGCTCCGCCGCCACGATCACGGCGTTGGGCTTGGCGTCGGGGAATTTCGAGGTGATGTCGGGCTGCCAATAGCCCGGCGGTGGCGGCGGCGCCATCGCGCGATCGGCCGCCACAGGCGCCGCCTCATTGACGACGATGTTGGGCGGCGGCACGAAAGCCGGCGTGGTCGGCGCCGACAGTGCGTCGTGCTCGGTCTTGGGCGTGACCGTGCCGGTCGCGACGACGACCTCGCGCGGGCCCTCCTTGGGCGGCGTCGAGCCGCAGGCCACCAGGATGAACGGGAATGCCGCGCCGAACGCCAGCGCGCAGGCTTGTGCCAAATACTTCTGACTGTTTGTCATGGTCGTCCCCTACCTGAAGCAATGAGCGCGAGCCTCGACCCCAATCCGGTCCGCGGCAGGGCGCGATTGGGGCGGATTGGCGGCATCCGATCACGCTCGCGCGAGCACTTGCTAACGAGTCCTTACCCGTTGCCGTGCGTAATTCACTCTTAACCGCGCCCGCTTATCGTCGCTGCAAAGAGCGGGAGAAGCGCGTCGCAGCGCTATTTCCCGCGCGGGGAGTGCGCGTGTCCGGTTCCGAGTTCGAGCAATTGAGTTCTGCGGTCGAGATCGTTCTCGACGACAGCGGCCTGGTGCTCAGCGTCGATTCCGGCGCCGAAAGCCAGCGCCTGGTCAGCGACGTCGCCGAAGGCGAGTCGCTGCACGCCCACATCCATCCCGGCGACTACGACTTCTTCCTGTGGACGGCGCAATGGGTGCTGAACGCGGCGCAGCGCCAACAGACGATCCAGATGCGCTGGGCCCGGGCGGCCGGGCGCTGGGCCAAGCTCAATGCCACGCTGCGCAGCGACGGCGGCGAGACCCTGACCCTCATCCTCAAGCCGGACGAGGTCGAGCACGCCCGCCGCGCCGAAGGCCAGCTTCGCCGCGTAATCGAGGGCTCGGCCCAGGGCGTCTGCGTGCGCACCAACACCGAAGTGCTGTTCGTCAACGACGCCTTCGCCCACATGATGGGGTTCGCCTCGCTGCGCGAGATGGACGCGCATTCGCGCGCCGAGATGGCCGCCGGGCGCAACGAGAACAATCTGGGCGGCGTCCATCCCGAGGACCGCCATCTGGTGATCGAGCACATGCGCCGGCGCCTCGCCGGCGAGGAAACGATCTCCAACTACGAATTCCGCCTGATCCGCCGCGACGGCAGCGAAGTGTGGGTCGATACCCGCGCCGCGCTGGTCAACTGGGACGGCAAGCCGGCCTCGCTCTCCTGGATGAGCGACATCTCGCACCGCAAGGGCATCGAAGCCGAGCTGATCAAGAGCAAGGAAGCCGCCGAATTCGCCAACCGGACCAAGACCGAGTTCCTGGCCAATATGAGCCATGAGCTGCGCACGCCCTTGAA
>CAYXMO010000606.1:0-2009 GCA_964465935.1 uncultured Rhizobium sp. | reverse complement strand
AGCGGGCGCGAGGTGTCGAGCGGCAGGTCGGCGCCGACCGCCGTCCAGTCGGTCGCGGTGGCGCCGGCGTGCGGGATATGCTCGTCGAGATTGGCGAAGTGCGGCGCGTCGGCGACGATGGCGGCGCGCAACGCGTCCAGTGTGTCGTATGGCAGGCGCTTGCCGAGCACGTCGGACAGCGCACGGATGATGGCCCAATCTTCCTTGGCTTCGCCCGGCGGGAAGACGGCGCGGCGGGTGCGCTGCACGCGGCCTTCGAAATTGGCGTAGAGGCCTTCCTTCTCGGTGTAGGCGGCGCCCGGCAGGATCACGTCGGCGTTGTGCGCCCCGGCATCGCCATGGCTGCCCTGGTAGACGACGAAGGCGCGGCCAAGATGGCCGACGTCGAACTCGTCGGCGCCGAGCGAATAGATGAAATCGATCTCGCCCTTCTGGGCGCCGTCGACGATGGCGGCGACATCGCGGCCGCCTTCGCTGGGGACGAAGCCCAGGTCGAGCGCGGCGACGCGGGAGGCAGCGGTGTGCAGGATGTTGAAACCGTTCCAGCCGCCTTCGGCGGGTGCGCCGGCGGGACCGATCATGCCGGTGTCGGCGGCGATCTTGGCGGCAAAGCGCAGGATGGCGGCTCCGTCGGCGCGCGCAACGGCGGAAGCGCCGACGACAAGCATCGGACGTTTGGCGTCGCGCAGCACTTTCGCGAAATCGTGGCCGCCATTGGCGATCTGTTCGAGCACGCCGACGCCCACGCCCAAATCCTTGACGGGATAAGCCTGGTTCATCGTGACGCCGATGCCGGCAATGGCGACGTTGCTCTGCAGCCAGGTCTTGCGGATGCGGGCGTTGAGCACCGGCGCTTCCCAGCGCGGATTGGCGCCGACCAGGAGGATCGCGTCGGCGGCTTCGATGCCGGCGATGGTGGTATTGAAGAGATAGCTCTGGCGGGTGCCGCCGAGCTTGGCGCCGTCCTGGCGGCAGTCGATGTTCCTGACGCCGAGCGCGGCCATCAGGTCCTTGAGCGCCTTGATCTCCTCGCACGCCGCGAGATCGCCGGCGACGGCGGCCATCTTGTCCGGCGTCGTCGCGGCGATGCGGGCGGCAATGGCGGCGAAGGCCTCACCCCAGGTCGCGGGCTGCAGCTTGCCGGACTTGCGGACGTAAGGGCGGTCGAGACGCTGGCGCACCAGGCCGTCGCAGGCGTGGCGGGCCTTGTCGCTGATCCACTCCTCGTTCACCGCTTCGTTGAGGCGCGGCAGCACGCGCATCACCTGCGGGCCGCGCGCGTCGACGCGGATGTTGCAGCCCTGCGCGTCCATGACGTCGATGGAGTCGGTCTTGCGCAATTCCCAGGGACGGGCGTTGAAGGCGTAAGGCTTGGAGGTCAGCGCGCCGACCGGGCAGAGATCGACGACGTTACCGGAGAGCTCCGAGGCGAACGCCTTCTCAAGATAGGTCGTGATCTCCATGTCTTCGCCGCGGCCGGTGGCGCCGAAGCTGTCGACGCCGGCGATCTCGGTGGCGAAGCGGATGCAGCGCGTGCACTGGATGCAGCGGGTCATCACCGTCTTGACCAGCGGGCCCATGTATTTGTCTTCGACCGCGCGCTTGCTCTCGTGAAAGCGGTTGAAGGCGGCGCGGCCATAGCCCATCGCCTGGTCCTGCAGGTCGCACTCGCCGCCCTGGTCGCAGATCGGGCAATCGAGCGGATGGTTGATCAGCAGGAATTCCATCACGCCTTCGCGCGCCTTGGTGGCGATCGGCGATTTGGTGTTGATCTTGGCCGGGGTGCCGTCACGGTTGGGGAAGATGTCCTTGACCTGGAGCGCGCAGGAGGCCTGCGGCTTGGGCGCGCCGACCCACTCGACCAGGCACATGCGGCAATTGCCGGCGACGCTGAGGCGCTCGTGATAACAGAAGCGCGGGATCTCGGCGCCGGTCGACTCGCAGACCTGGAGCAGCGTGGCGTTGTCGTCCGCTTCGACTTCATGGCCGTCGATGATGAGCTTGCGGGA
>CAYXMO010000605.1:0-2010 GCA_964465935.1 uncultured Rhizobium sp. | reverse complement strand
TTCATCGTCGGCGGCGCCTTCGCCGGCCTCGACAAGATCATCTCCGGCCGCACCCACGGCTCCTCGATGGGCTTCGGCGCCAATGTCCGCGCCCCGGACGAGCGCGGCACCGGCGAGGTTCTGCGCGAAGTGGAACCGGAAGACCTGCTGAAGTTCGGCCTGATCCCCGAATTCATCGGCCGCCTGCCGATCCTGGCGACGCTCGGCGATCTGTCGGAGCCGGCGCTGATCGAGATTCTTACCCGTCCGAAGAACGCGCTGGCCAAGCAGTACCAGCGCATGTTCGAGATGGAAGGCGTCAAGCTGCGCTTCCAGGAAGAGGCGATGCACGCCATCGCCCGCAAGGCGATCGCCCGGCGCACCGGCGCCCGCGGCCTGCGCTCGATCATGGAAGGTTTCCTGCTCGAAACCATGTTCGAGCTTCCGACGCTGAACGGCGTGCAGGAAGTGGTGATCACGGCGGACGTCGTCGAAGGCAAGGCGCGCCCGCTCTACACCTACTCGGACAAGGCCGAAGCGCGCGAAAAGAACGCGTCGTAAGATCGGCCGAAGCCCGCGAAAGCAAGGCGAGCTGGGCGTCGCCGGATCATGGTTGCGGCTTGGCGTCGAAGCGGCGATAGTTCGTCCATGCCTGGACTCGATACCGTATTGAAATTGCCCCCGGATCCGACGATCCAGGAGGAGCTTGCGTCTCTCGGCGAAGAGGATTTGTTTGAGATGACAAATCTGCCGCCGGCGCGCACCGGTCTGCAGGGGACCCTTTTTTCCTTTCTACTTCGGTCGTATTTCACGGCCCGCGCGTCAAATATTTCGTGAAAACGGGCAAGGGCCAGCCAAGCTTTTCTGTCTCGATCTCGGGCGATCCTCGCATTGTCGCGAACAGTTTGCCGGATCGGACGGTTAATCAGGCGGCGCTCCTCGTGCTGGAATGGGTCAAGCGCAACCACGAAGCTCTACTTCGCTTCTGGAACGAAGGCGAAAATTAGACAATTGACGAGTTGAACGCGTTCGTCGATACGCTGCAGAAAGTGTCCTGACACTCGTTTCGTGACGCCCCGTCACCGCAACTAAGCGGAAACCCCGGCTACCCTAAGCTGAGGCGAAAGGCGTATTTTCGCACGTCTTGAAACCGCCCCACCGGGGGGCCACTTTAATCATCCAGGAGTCGGCCCAGCTTGGGCGGCTCCATCACCCGGTTTCCGCGCCCATCAGGGGCGGCGCCGATCAGCACACCCGACCCGACGCATAACGGGCGGCGAGGAGAAAAAAAGAAATGTCAGATCAAGACGCCAAGCCGGCGGGCGACAATAGCGGCCATCTGGCGCCGGTCCTGCCGCTGCGCGATATCGTCGTGTTTCCCCACATGATCGTTCCGCTCTTCGTCGGCCGCGAGAAGTCCGTGCGCGCGCTCGAAGAGGTGATGAACGACGAAAAGCAGATTCTGCTGCTCACCCAGAAGAACAAGGACGACGACGATCCGGGCGCCGACGGGCTGCACCGCATCGGCACGCTCGCGACCGTGCTTCAGCTCTTGAAGCTGCCCGACCAGACGGTCCGCGTCCTCGTCGAAGGCAAGGCGCGCGCCCGCGTCACCGGCTTCGTGCCGCGCAGCGACTTCTTCCAGGCGACCATCGAGCGCATCTCCGAAGGCAGCACCGAGCCCAAGGAGATCGAGGCGCTGATCCGCACGGTCAAGACGAACTTCGAGCAGTACATCAAGCTCAACAAGAAAGTGCCGGCCGAGACGCTGGCCTCGGTCGCGCAGATCGACGATGCCGCCAAGCTCGCCGACACCGTTGCCTCGCATCTGTCGGTCAAGATTTCCGACCGCCAGGCGTTGCTCGAGACCCTGGGCACCGTCGAACGTCTGGAGAAGGTGCTGTCGCTGATCGAAGCGGAGATCGGCGTGCTCCAGGTCGAGCGCAAGATCAGAAGCCGCGTCAAGCGCCAGATGGAGAAGACGCAGCGCGAGTACTATCTCAACGAGCAGCTCAAGGCGATCCAGAAGGA
>CAYXMO010000604.1:0-2012 GCA_964465935.1 uncultured Rhizobium sp. | reverse complement strand
CCTGGCGCATCTCCAGCGTGCCGCCGGCGGCGATGCGGATCTGCTCGCGCACGATGTCGATGCCGGTCAGCGCCTCGGTCACCGGATGCTCGACCTGCAGGCGCGTGTTCATCTCGATGAAGTAGAACTGGCCGTCCTCGAACAGGAATTCGATCGTGCCGGCGCCGAGATAACCCAGCTGCTTGAGCGCCTTGGTCACCACCGCGCCGATCTCGTCGCGCTGCGCCGCGTTGAGGGCAGGGGACCCCGCCTCTTCCCACACCTTCTGGTGCCGCCGCTGCAGCGAGCAGTCGCGCTCGCCCAGATGGATCACGTTGCCGGCGCCGTCCGCCAGCACCTGGATTTCGATATGGCGCGGCTTCTGGAGATATTTCTCCATATAGACCTGGTCGTTGCCGAACGCGCTCTTGGCTTCGGCCCGCGCCGTCGCCAGCGCCAGCGGCAGATCGGCCTCGCTCTGCGCCACCTTCATGCCGCGGCCGCCGCCGCCCGCCGTCGCCTTGATCAGCACCGGATAGCCGATCTTGGCCGCAACCTTGGCCGCGTCGGCGTCTTCCACCGCGCCGCCCGAGCCCGGCACCGTCGGGATGCCGACGGCTTTCACCGCCTGGATCGCGGTGATCTTGTCGCCCATCATCCGGATGTGCTCGGGCGTGGGGCCGATGAAGGTGATGCCGTGCTCGCGCAGGATTTCGGCGAAGCGCGCATTCTCCGACAGGAAGCCGTAGCCGGGATGGATCGCCTCGGCGCCGGTGATCTCGCAGGCCGCGATGATCGCCGGGATGTTGAGGTAGCTCTGCGCGCTCGCCGGCGGGCCGACGCAGACGCTCTCGTCCGCCATGCGCACATGCATCGCCTCGGCGTCGGCGGTGGAGTGGATCGCGACCGTCGCGATCCCCATCTCCTTGCAGGCGCGGTTGATGCGAAGCGCGATCTCGCCGCGGTTTGCGATGAGGATTTTCTCGAACACGACTCACCTCCCCCTTGTGGGGAGGTCAAAAAACATCGAGCAAAGCGAAGATGTTTTTTGGGTGGGGGGCAGTCGCAAGCGCATCGCCCTCAATTGATGACGCAGAGCGCTTGCCCGAACTCGACCGGCTGGGCGTCCTGCACGCAGATTTCGCTGATTGTGCCGCCGCGCGGCGCGGTGATCGGGTTCATCGTCTTCATCGCCTCGACGATGAACAGCGTGTCGCCTTCCTTGACCGCCTGGCCGACGCTGACGAACGGCTTGGCGCCGGGCTCCGGCGCGGCATAGACGGTGCCGACCAGCGGCGAAGGCACCGCGCCAGGATTGGGGCCGGCCGGCTTGGCCGCCGCGGCAGCTGGCGCCGTCGCTGCAGGCGCCGCGGCTGGTGCCGCCGCCATCACGGCACCGCCGCTCTGCTTGGACACCCGCAGCCGCGCGCCATTGTGCTCGATCTCGATCTCGGTGAGGCCGGTCTCTTTCAAGAGCTCGGCCAGCTCGCGGATCGCGGCCGCATCGACCAGTCCGCCGTCCTTTGCCTTGCCGCCCGCAACCATCGCTTTGACGTCTTTCATATTCATGCTTTGCCTTGTGTCAGGACCGCCATCGCATCGACGGCGGCGAGATAGCCTTGCTCCTTCAACCCGCAGATCACGCCGGTGGCCACCTTGGAGACAAACGAGCGGTGGCGGAATGGTTCCCGCGCATGCGGGTTCGACAGGTGGACTTCGATGATCGGCTTGTCCAGCGCCTTGAGCGCATCGTGGATCGCGACCGAGGTATGCGTGTAGGCCGCGCCGTTCAGGATCACGCCGCAGCCTTTGAGCCGCACCTCCTGGATCCAGTCGACCAGATCGCCTTCATGGTTCGACTGGCGGAACACCGTCGCCAGGCCGTGAGTCTTGGCCCGCGCCGCGACCAGTTTACCGATCTCAGCCAACGTCGTGTGCCCGTAAATCTCCGGCTCGCGGGCGCCCAGCAGATTGAGGCTCGGCCCGTTCAGCACGTAGATCGGCAAGGCTTTGTTTTTGTTGCCGGATTTGGC
>CAYXMO010000603.1:0-2014 GCA_964465935.1 uncultured Rhizobium sp. | reverse complement strand
CGGCGAGCGAGTTCTGGTTCCTCGCCTTCGCGCTGGCGACGGCGGCGAGCGTGCGAACGCTGGGACTTATCGACGTGCTGTTCGCGCAGATGGTGAGCCATATCCTGTTCCAGCAGAAGACGACGCTGCGCGAGGCGGCGGGCATCGTGCTGCTGGTGGCGGGCGCCGTTCTGCTGGTGTATTCGCACCAATAGACCAATCCCGGCCGAAGCGACGGCCAAGTCTCGGCAGAACCATACAATAATCACTGCCGCCCCATCCAGATAATGCCCAAGTCGAGCGGAGTTATTATTGCCTTGCACAACCGGAGGCATTTATAGTCGCCAGTCTTGAATTCCGTGGGGGAATTTCAACAACCGTCATTGTTTTGGGGGAAGCCGTGAACTCAGGGGGCGCACTCACACTAGGTATTATCATTCTCTTGGCGGGCTATTTTCTGCCGTCGATCATTGCACTTTCGCGCGGTCACAAGGACGCTGCCGCGATCGTGGCAGTCAATCTTTTCCTCGGCTGGAGCGTCATAGGCTGGTTCTTTTCTTTCATCTGGTCGCTCTCCAACGCAAAGCGTCAAAACACATCGCAAACGGTCGTCATCAACACCGCACAGCACAATTTTGCCGCTCCTCAGCAACCGCAGATCGCGGCGGCATCGCCGCAACAACATCAAACGGTCGATCAGGATACGGCCTTTTGGGACGCGCTTGCGAACAAAAGCGATCCGGATTCGCTCGACGAATATCTGGTCCGTTTTCCCGACGGACGGTTCGCGCAACTGGCACGCAATCGCCTAGCGCGGAGCGGTGGCATCACTCCTCCCGTCATCGTTCAGCAACCGGCGCCACAAGCGCCCGATCCGCCAAGCTGTCCGAGCTGCCTATCAGAGTGGGAATCGGGGTCGCGATTCTGCAGCGCCTGCGGAGCGAGCGCGCCCACGGCCCAGCCGGCTTGAGCCAATCGGCAAGAGGAAGACAGACTGCCGCGGAGATGCCTATGAGCTTGGACGTTCTCGCATCGGATGGAACGCGGGTTTGTGAGGGCTGCGGCGCCGAATTGGCAGCAACCGCCAAGTTCTGCCGCAATTGCGGCAAGCCGGCGTCCACCAAGGCGCCACCTCCCGCTTCGGTACCGAAGGAGAACACGGAACAGGCCAAGCACAGTGGGCCCGATTCCGCCAGCGTTGAGAGCCAGCCGCCTGTCTTCGATCCTGGAGAACTGATCAAGCAACCTTGGGTGTGGGCGGCCATTGCCGCCATCGTTCTGCTGGGCGCCGGCCTGCTCGGCTTCTGGCTGTGGCGAAGTGCGGCGGGCACAGCACCTCAAGATGGGTCCATCGTAACGACAGCGAACGCTCAGACTCTCTATACGACTCGGGCGGCATTTGTGCGGAACATGCCGACCGCGCTTGGCTCTCAAATCGTCGGCCGGCTGCCGCGCGGCGAAAGCGTGCAGGGTGTCTGGACGAGCAGCGTGGGCGGGTCGTCGCAATGGCTGCAAGTAAAGGCTGGGCCATTTTCCGGAAGCTACGTTTCCGCGACCAATCTTTCGTCTCGGCCGCGCCCCGCCGTGACACGCCTGATAAATCGGGATATCGCGGTTGGGCAATCGACGATGCTTCGCGAGTTGCCGGATGCGGCCGCTGCGCCCATCGAGCCGCTCAGCGCCGGTTTGGTCGTTCACGCAGCGGCCGAGGTCGAGGGCGGATGGCTGGAGATCGAACGGAAGGCGGGCGGTGTCGGCTACATTCCGGTCATGGCGACCGGGATCAATTCCCTGCCGCCGGGTTAGGCACAGCCGCTTCGACATCATCCGCGCGCCCGACCGCCGCCGAACGCGGCGCCCTAAGGACCCGCGCCGGCTAGCGAATCCACGTCTCGCATTTGACGATCCTGCCAGGTCATCGCGATAGTTGCGGGCCGGCGCAATTGAGGGAGTTCTGCCATGATCGAACGCACCATCGAGATACCGACCAAGGACGGCAAGACCACGACGTTCGTCGTGCATCCGGAGCGCGGCG
>CAYXMO010000602.1:0-2040 GCA_964465935.1 uncultured Rhizobium sp. | reverse complement strand
CCTACATCCCGACCAACGTGATCTCGATCACCGACGGCCAGATCTTCCTCGAGACCGACCTGTTCTACCAGGGCATCCGTCCGGCGGTGAATGTCGGCATCTCGGTGTCGCGCGTCGGCTCCTCGGCCCAAATCAAGGCGATGAAGACCGTCGCCGGCCCGATCAAGTCCGAGCTTGCGCAGTACCGCGAGATGGCGGCGTTCGCCAAGTTCGGCTCCGACCTCGACGCCGCGACCCAGAAGATGCTGGCGCGTGGCGAGCGGCTGACCGAGCTGCTCAAGCAGCCGCAGTACAAGCCCTTCGCGGTCGAAGAACAGGTCGCGGTGATCTATGCCGGCACCCGCGGCTATCTCGATGCCTTCCCCACCGCGTCGGTCGGCGCGTTCCAGGAAGGCCTGATCGGCAAGCTCAAGACCAAATATCCGCAATTCCTCGAAGGCGTCCGCAAGGAGAAGGCTCTGTCGCCGGCTCTGGAAGAGATGCTGAAGGACGCGCTGGCCGAGTTCACCAAGACCTTCGCGGCCTAACGGACAGAAGACCATGGCCTCTGTAAAGGACATGCGGACGCGGATCGCGGCCGTGAAATCCACGCAGAAGATCACCAAGGCGCTCCAGATGGTCGCCGCGGCGAAGCTGCGCCGCTCGCAGCAAGCGGCGGAGGCGGCGCGGCCCTATGCCCGCGCCATGGCCAACGTCATCGCCAGCCTGGCGGCCGGCGTCTCGGGTCCCTCGGCGCCGCTGCTGCTCGCCGGCACCGGCAAGGACCAGCGCCATCTCGTCATCGTCGCGACCTCCGACCGCGGCCTCGCCGGCGGCTTCAATTCGGGCATCGCACGTCTCGCCCGCGACCGCATCGCCGCGCTGGTAGCCGAGGGCAAGGACGTCAAGATCATCACCATCGGCCGCAAGGGCCGCGACCAGCTGCGCCGCCTGCACGCCAAGCGCATCGTCGAGTCCTATGAGGTCGGGCCCAAATCCCCCGGCCTCGCCCTGGTCAAGCCGATCGCCCAGAAGGTCCTGGACATGTACATGGGCGGCGAGCTCGACGTCGTCACCCTGGTCAGCAGCCATTTCAAATCGGTCGTGACCCAGACGCCGACCGCGCGCCAGCTCATTCCGGCGCAGGTCGAAGCCGCCGCTGCCGGCAGCGCGCCGTTCTACGACTACGAGCCGGACGAGGAATCGATCCTCACCGCGCTCTTGCCGCAGAACATCTCCGTGCAATTGCTCGCCGCGCTGCTCGACAACCAGGCCGGCTTCTTCGCCGCCCAGATGACCGCGATGGACAACGCCACGCGCAATGCGGGCGACCTGATCAATGCCCTCACCATCCAGATGAACCGTACCCGTCAGGCGCAGATCACCAAGGAGCTGATCGAGATCATCTCCGGCGCCGCCGCCGTCTAAGAAGAAAGAGACCGACCATGAACGCACCGCTCAAAGCCACCGGCCGCCTCAGCCAGATCATCGGCGCCGTCGTCGACGTGGAGTTCGACGGCGCGCTGCCCGCGATCCTGAACGCCCTCGAAACCACCAATGTCGACCCCAAGACCGGCAAGCAGGTCCGCCTGGTGTTCGAAGTGGCGCAGCATCTGGGCGAGAACGCGGTGCGCGCCATCGCGATGGACTCGACCGAAGGCCTGGTGCGCGGCGCCCCTGTCACCGATACCGGCGCCCCGATCCGCGTTCCCGTCGGCCCCGCCACGCTGGGCCGCATCATGAACGTGATCGGCGAGCCGATCGACGAAGCAGGGCCGATCTCGGCCGAGCACACCTCGCCGATCCACCGCGAAGCCCCGACCTTCGCCGACCAGACCAACGCCGCCGAAATCCTCGTCACCGGCATCAAGGTCGTCGACCTGCTCTGCCCCTACACCAAGGGCGGCAAGATCGGCCTGTTCGGCGGCGCCGGCGTCGGCAAGACCGTCACGATGCAGGAGCTGATCAACAACATCGCCAAGGCCTATGGCGGTTATTCGGTGCTGGCCGGCGTCGGCGAGCGCACCCGCGAGGGCAACGACCTCTATCACGAGATGATCG
>CAYXMO010000601.1:0-2053 GCA_964465935.1 uncultured Rhizobium sp. | reverse complement strand
CTAGGCCATATGACGGCCGCCTCCGAATCTCTATAGTCCGTGCATGGCCACGACCGAACAGGATGCGCTCAAGCGCGCCGCCGCCGCCAAGGCGCTGGAATATGTCGCCGACGGCATGAAGCTGGGGCTCGGCACCGGCTCGACCGCGGAAGCCTTCCTCGACCTCCTGGCGCCCCGGGTGCGCGGCGGGCTCAAGCTGCTCTGCGTGCCGACCTCGGAGCGCACGGCGCAGAAGGCGCGGGCGCTGGGCTTCGCGCTCGCCTCGCTCGACGAGCTGGCGCCGCTCGACCTGACGGTGGACGGCGCCGACGAGGCCGACCGCGAGCTGACGCTGATCAAGGGCGCCGGCGGCGCGCTGCTGCGCGAGAAGATCGTCGCCGCGTCGTCCAAGCGCATGCTCGTGATCGCCGACGACAGCAAGCTGGTGGCGCGGCTGGGCAAGTTCACGCTGCCGGTGGAGGTGCTCGAATTCGGCCACAAATCCACCGTCGCGCGCCTGGCCGCCGCCGTCGCGGCGCTCGGCTATGGCGACATCCCGATCACGCTGCGCCAGCGCGACGGCGCGGTGTTCAAGAGCGATTCCGGCAACCTGATCTACGATTGCGCCTTCGGTGCCATCACCTCGGCGCCCAAGCTGGCGCATGCGCTGGCCGACATCGCCGGCGTGGTCGAGCATGGCCTGTTCATCGGCCTCGCCACGACCCTGCTCGTCGCCCATCCTGGCGAAGTGGAAGTCATTGAACGTGGAAAATGAGCGGCCATAGCCGGCGCAGCAGCCGCGTCTGGAAGTCCGGCCCGCGCTCCGGCGCGACCTTCAGCGCATAGCGCCCGCACGCCGCATCGCCGCACACCAGCGTCGGCCCGCCCAGCGCGTCGGGCGCGGCGCGCCCGGCCGGCGGCATCCCCGCCATCGTCCACATCATGTCGTCCATCATCTCGTAGGAGAGCACGAAGTAACCGTGCCCCATCGGATCGCCCGGCGCGCGGCTGGCGTCGACCACGTCGACGGCGCTGCCGTCCGCCGCGTATTGCAGGTCGCGCTCCGGCACCCGCCCGGCGCGCGGGATGCCGCCATGCACGCCTTCCGAGGTGATCAGGATCAGGTCGTTGTCCGAGGCATAGATCGTGGCGCGCTTGATACAGGGCCCGCCATGCTGCAGCAGGTGGCCGAAATCGTCGTTGTCGTGCTCGGCGCTGACGTCTGGCGCCACCAGCAGCAGCTGATCGGCGATCGGCTGGACGCGGTGGCCGCACAGCGCCGCCAGCGCCGTCAGCGTCACCCGCGCCCCCATGCTGTGCGCGATCACCTCGACGCGCAGCCCCGCCGCGCTCAGCGCCCGCAGAACGTCGATCAGCACCGGCACGGCAAAGCCGCTGCGCTCGATGTCGGCGGCATAGCGGTCGTACTTGCCTTCGCTGCTCCAGCTGAACAGGGCGTTAGCGCAGGTCCATTGCGTGTCGGTGGCGAGCTGGCCGCTGCGCATCAACGCCGTCTTGAACGTCATGTTGTAGCCGTGCACGAACAGCAGCACGGAATCGCAATGCCGCGCCTTGGCCTGGTCCGCCACGGCGCGGGCGAAGCTCTCCATGTCGGTCTTGCCGTCGCAGGCAATGGTCCGCGGCTTGTCGAGCTTGGCCCAACGCGGCATCGCGCCCGGCTTGAACGCGGATGGGATCGACAGTTCCGCCACGCCGCAATGGCTGGCGGCGCTCCAATGCAGGCCATAGCCGCTCTCGCTGTCGTCGGCCTCGCGGTCGGTGGCGAACACCACGGTCTCGGGCGTCGCCGCATTGTCCGGCCGCGCCCAGACCGAGCGGATGTCGTCGTGCCGCAGCGAATCGGACAGCGTGCAGGCGCCAAGGCCGAAAACGGCGCATAGCAGGGCTGCGGCACGCAGCCATGTTCGGGCCTGTTGCATGCTAGGTTACGCCCCACATAGAAGGGAACGGCGCGTCCCGCTCGAACGGAAGATAGCATGGCACAATACGACTACGACCTTTTCGTGATCGGCGGCGGCTCGGGCGGCGTGCGCGCCAGCCGCATGGCGGCGCT
>CAYXMO010000600.1:0-2056 GCA_964465935.1 uncultured Rhizobium sp. | reverse complement strand
GGCGGCGACTGGCGGCTGGCGCTGGGCTGCGTGTTCCTGTCGGGCATCCTGTTCGTGATCGTGTCGGTGACGCCGGCGCGCGAATGGCTGATCAACGCGATCCCGAAGAGCTTGAAACTGGCGATCGCGGCGGGGATCGGATTCTTTTTGGCGCTGATCGGATTGGAAGGCGCCGGGATCGTGACCGGCAGTCCGGCGACGCTGGTGACGCAGGGCGCGCTGACCGACCCCAAGGTGCTGATCGCGGCGGGGGCGTTCGTGCTGATGTTCGCGCTGGCGGCGCGCGGCGTGATCGGCGCGGTGCTGATCGCCATCGTGGCGGCGAGTGCCGCGGCGATGGCGCTGCACCTGTCGCCGCTCCCGGGCGCGGCGGTGGCGATGCCGCCGTCGCTGAGCCCGACGCTGGCGCAGATGTCGTTCGGCGGCGTATCGGCGGGCGCCATCGCGGTGGCGGTGTTCTCGTTCCTCCTGATCGACATGCTCGACACCTCGGGCACGCTGACGGCGGTGGCGCATCAGGCGAAATTGCTGGAGCCGGATGGGCGGCTGAAGAACGCGCGGCGGGCGCTGACGACGGACGCGGTGGGCACGATGATCGGCGCTGTGCTCGGGACCTCGCCGGTGACGGCCTATATCGAGAGCGCGTCCGGCGTGCAGGCCGGCGGGCGCACCGGGTTGACCGCGGCGGTGGTGGCGCTGCTGTTCGTGGCGAGCCTGTTCTTCGCGCCGCTGGCGGGCGCGGTGCCGGCCTTCGCGACGGCGCCGGCGCTGGTGTTCGTCGCGGCGCTGATGGCCAAGGGGCTCAAGGAGATCGACTGGGACGACATGACGGAAGCAGCGCCGGCGCTCGTCACCGCTTTGGCGATCCCGTTCACCTATTCCATCGCCGGCGGCATCGGCATCGGGTTCATCGCCTATGCCGCGATCAAGCTCGTCTCGGGCCGCTGGCGCGACGTGAACGCCGCGGCGGCGATCATCGCGCTCGCGTTTGTGGCGAAGATCGCGCTGGATTAGAGATCGAGCACTTTCAGCGCGATCAGCGCATAGAACACCGCCCACAGTACCGCGGCGATGCCTGTAGCGATCAGCGCCTTGCGGCCGAGCATCGGGTTCAGGGGCGCGCCGGTTTCCGGATCGTGGCCACTGCCCAGGCCCACGGGCAAGAGGCAGAAGAACGACAGGAACCACAGGATCGGAAAGGTGCCGTAGAGCGCGACGTTGTGGACGAGTTGGATCAAGCCTGTTCGAGCTCGACCAGCGTGCCGACGAAGTCCTTGGGATGCAGGAAGACCACCGGCTTGCCGTGGGCGCCGATGCGCGGCTCGCCGGTGCCGGTGATGGTGGCACCCTCGGCCTTCATCTTGGCGACGGCGGCATGGATGTCTTCCACCTCGTAGCAGACATGGTGCATGCCGCCATTCGGGTTCTTCTTGAGGAAGTTGGCGATGGGGGAGTTGTCGCCCAACGGCTCCAGGAGCTCGATCTTGGTGTTGCCGAGATCGACGAATACGGTGGTGACGCCGTGGTCGGGCTGCGGCACCTCGCCGGAGACGTTGCCGCCGAGCACGTCACGGTAGACCGCGGCGGCTTTCTTGATGTCGCTGGTCGCGATGGCGACGTGGTTGAGGCGTCCGATCATTTCAGGTCTCCGAGTAGCGCTGCAGCCATTATAGCTCGATCACTTCCACCCGCGTCACTGGCTTTTTGCCCCAGGCGTCGTCGGCGGCGCGGCGAGCGGCGCGGCGCAGGTTCTCGGCGAGGTCGTCGCGCTTGGGGTTGTGGCGGCGGATCGGATCTTCGAGGGCCTTGCGGATGGCGTCGTGGACGGGTTCCGGGATGCCCTCGATCACGACAGCGGGATCGGCTGCGACGCGGCCCTTGCCGTCGAGCACCACCGTGATCGCGATCATGCCGGCGAACGCCAATGCGCGGCGTTTGCGCGAGAGTCCGGCGCCTTCGTCGATCAGTACGTTGCCGTCGCGGTGGACGCGGCCGGACGGGACCTCGTCGACGACGCCGGCGCGGCCGGGGGCGAGGCGGATGAGCTGGCCGTTCT
>CAYXMO010000599.1:0-2064 GCA_964465935.1 uncultured Rhizobium sp. | reverse complement strand
CGGCGCACGAAGGCGCTGCTGCGCGGCAGGACAGCGCGGATGGTGGCGGTGCCTTCGCCGGGACGCGCCGCGACCGCGACCCAGTCGCCGGCGACGGGATAGCCGCCCTCGTCCGCCTCGCGCGCCAGCCTGCCGCCGAGCGTGGCGGAGAGTTCGCCGGACGCGGCGGCGACCTCATAGAGGCCGCGCTGCTGCACCAGGACGCGGGCGGGTTCGAGACCTTCGCCGGCGTGAGAGAGGAAGTGTTGCCGAAGCGTAGCGCTCCAGCCGTAACGTTCGAGCACGATGAATTCCTTCGGTCGGGGGCCCTGCGGGCGCCGGCGGCGGAATCATCCGTATGCGGATCGTTACGCGGCGGCGCGGCGGAGGGCGGGTTGCACAACGACGGACATGGGGCGCCTCCTTTTGCTTCGCGCGGCGAACGGCAAACTAGGACTGGCGCAGCGGCGCGTCAACACGATAGGACTGGGCGATGATCGACGCGTCCGAGTTCATCCGCGCCAACACGGCGCTGGTTTGCCCGCCCCTGGTGCCGGAGGTGAAGCTGCATCTGGCGACCGAAGTCGTGCCGCTGTGGCGGCTGACGGAGGAGGAATTGCAGGCGCAGGGCGTGCCGCCGCCCTATTGGGCCTTCGCCTGGGCCGGCGGCCAGGCGCTGGCGCGGCATGTGCTGGACAATCCGGGGTTGGTCGCGGGCAAGGACGTGCTGGATTTCGGCGCCGGCTCGGGCCTCGTCGCCATCGCGGCGGCGAAAGCGGGCGCGCAGCGCGTGATGGCGGCGGACATCGATCTTTTCGCGCAGGCCGCGATCAAGCTCAACGCCGCCGCCAACGGCGCGATCGTGAGCGCGACGACGAATGATCTCATAGGCTCCGACGGCAATTGGCGCGTCATCCTGGTCGGCGACATGTGCTACGAGCGGCCCCTGGCCGAGCGCCTGCTGACCTGGCTGACGGAACGGGCGCATCGCGGCGCCGTGGTGCTCCTGGGCGATCCGGGGCGCAGCTATTTTCCCAAGGGCGGGGTCGAGAAGCTGACGACCTATCGCGTGCAGACGACGCGCGACCTCGAAGACCGCGAGATCCGTGAGACCAGCGTGTACAGGCTGCTCGCATGAGCGCATTCACGCTCAGGGTGTTTCATCCCTCGATCGATCCGCGCAAGATCACCGAGGAACTGGGCCTGCCGCCGCAGACCTCGTGGGCGCGCGAGGATGGAACGTTCTGGCAGACGCGGCTGGCCGGCGCCGAAAGCGGGCATGGCGATGTGAATACGGCGCTGCGCGACATCGCGGCGCGGTTCGAGCACTACCGGTTCTTCGTGGATGAGATGCGCGCGGGTGGCGGAAGGGTGGAGGTCGTGATTGCTGGCGGTGAAGCCGATCTTGAAGTTGCAGCCGCCTTTGCGGATTTGAAAATCGAGCTACGCTTTATCCCGTCATGATTTCCCTCTCCCCCGGAGGGGGAGAGGAGAAGTTTTTGAGCTACCGCTTCCTCAGCGGGCTCGGCGTCGGGCCGGTGTAGCGGGCTCTGGGGCGGATGAGCTTCTTGCTCTCGAGCTGCTCGCTGGCATGCGCCACCCAGCCGGCGACGCGGCTGATCGCGAACAGCGTCGTCTCGCTGCCTGGCGGCAGCCCTAAGAACCGGCGCATCACGGCTTGCGCGTAGTCGATGTTGGTGAAGGCGCCGGTGGCTTCGGCGATGCGTTCCGGAATCTCGATGGTGAGGCGGCGGTCGGCGCCGAGCCTGATAAGCACGTCCAGCAGATGCTGCGCGCGCGGGTCGCCCTTGGCGTAGACCATGTGGCCGAAGCCGGGGAAGCGTTCGCCCAGCGCGACGCGCTCGCGCACGATGGCGGCGATGTCGCCTTCCAGAAAGGTGTCGAGCAGCTTGGCCGCCAGCGGGCCGACACCGCCATGGCGCGGACCCTTGAGCGCCACCATGCCAGCGATCACTGCGTCGTACAGGCTGATGCCGGTCGAAGCGGCGACGCGAGCGGCAAAGGTGGAAGCGTTGAGCTCGTGATCGGCGAGCAGGACAAGGGCGCGGCGGATCAGGTCCTCGG
>CAYXMO010000598.1:0-2072 GCA_964465935.1 uncultured Rhizobium sp. | reverse complement strand
CCATCCAGCGCCTCAAACGCATCGTGGTGATGGACAATGGCCGCGTCGTCGGCGAGGGCAGCCATGCCGAGCTGGTGGCGCAGGACGGCCTCTACGCCCGCCTCGCCGACTTGCAATTCTCCAGCGCCTTGGCGCTGGCGAGCTGACGATGCGCCCCGCGCTGCGCGCCGCCATCACCGCCGGCTCCGTCGTTCTCGCGGCCGGGCTCGCCATCGGGTTCCGCTCGCTCACCGCCTTCGGCGTCTTTACCGATGTTGTGCCGGGCTTTGCCGGCACCTGCACCGCCGTGCCGACCGCGAACGGACCCGAAGACATCGCGATCGACGATGCGTCCGGCCTCATCTTCATCTCGGCGCTCGACCGCCGCGCCAAGGCCGCCGGTCATCCGGCGAAGACCGATGGGCTCTATGTCTTCGCGCTCAACGAAGCGGTGCCGCATCCGCGCAAGGTCGCGGGCACGCCGTCCGACTTTCATCCCCACGGCATCAGCCTCTATCGCGCGCCGGGCGGCGATCTCACCTTGATGGCGATCAACCACCGCAGCGACGGCGCCCACAGCGTCGACATCTTCGACGTCAAGATCGCGCCCGACGGCGCCGTGCTGGCGAGCGAGACCGGCAGCATCCAGAGCGGCCAACTCGTCAGCCCCAACGCCGTCGCCGCGGTCGACGCCACGCGCTTCTACGTCGCCAACGACCACGGCAGCACGACGCAGTTGGGCCGCACGCTGGACGACGACCTGGTCCTGCCCCGCGCCAACACGCTGTTCTTCGACGGCACCGTGTTCCGCGTCGTGGCGCAGCGCATGGCGTTCCCCAGCGGGGCCGTGGTCTCGGCCGACGGGCGCTATCTCTATGTCGGCGAATCCTACAACCGCCGCATCACCGCCTTCGCGCGCAACCCGATCACCGGCGAACTGACCGAGGCCGGCGAGATCGCGCTGCCCACCAATGTCGACAACCTGCGGCTCGACGCGGGTGGCACGCTGTGGGCCGGCAGCCACCCCAAGGCCTTCGCGATGGCGGCCTGGCGCGCCTATCCGTCCAAGCCGGCGCCATCGCAGATATTCAAAGTGACGCTGAAGGACGGCATTCCGCAGAGCGCAACGCCCGTCTACACCGATCTTGGCAGCGAGATCGGCGGCTCGTCCGTTGGCGCGGTGAGCGGGCATCGGCTGCTCATCGGCTCGCCCTTCGACAACCACATCCTCGATTGCCGGATGGATCACTAGCGGAGCAGGCGAGGTGAACATTTTGCGCGCGGCTTGCGGTGTTCTGATCGCCCTCCTGCTGGCCATGCCGGCGCTGGCGGCGTCGGACGCCGAAATCCCCATCACCTGCAAGCTGATCGACGCCCAAGAGGCTGCGCGGCTGTTGGGGGCGCCGCTCGGGCCGCCCCGGTTCGAAGGCGTATTCTATTGCGCCGGTTTGTGCCCGTCGCTGAATGCCGCGCCGCGCTGTAGTTTCGCGCTCGCCAACCCGCCCGGACAGGTCAAGGCGCTGCATGTCGATCTCGCGCTGCGGCCGTTCGAGCCGGGCGATTGGGCAGCCATGAGCTATGTAATCGGAAAGGGAAAACCGACCTCCGACGTGCGCTATATCATGTGGCGTGGACGCCGCACGGTGTGGGATTTCGATACCGAGATGAATTGGGCGGTGTACGATGTGTTCGTCGGCCCGCGCCGGCACCTGTGCGCCGATCTTCGGGTCATCCTGGACGGCATAAGCGATGACGCAGCGGCGCTGCAGGCGGCGCAAGCTCTGGCCCAGCATGCCTTGATTCGTCTCCGCACGGCTACGCTGAGAGAATTGGTGGCGCCGCAGGCACAAGAACCGCTAGCAGCTCAACGTCAGGGGCTCTGCGTCAACAAAATGGGCGCCGTATGACCGGCGCCCATTTCGTGCCCACTATTCGGGAGGGTAACTACGCTGCGACTTCGTCGCTCGCCGGGTCGCGCAGGACGTAGCCGCGGCCCCAGACGGTCTCGATGTAGTTGTCGCCATTGGTCGCCGCCGCCAGCTTCTTGCGCAGCTTGCAGATGAAGACGTCGATGATCTTGAGCTCGGGCTCGT
>CAYXMO010000597.1:0-2076 GCA_964465935.1 uncultured Rhizobium sp. | reverse complement strand
GTCAGGCCGAGGCCCGCGCCATGGGCGTGGTCGGTGGTGCCGCGGCCGACCTGCTCGAACGGCTCCAGGATGCGCCCCAGGTCTTCCGCCTTCACGCCTTGGCCGTCGTCGGCGACGGTGAAGCGGATGCGGCCGTTCTCGGCGCGGGCGCTCAGCATGATGGTGCCGCGCGCGAAGGTCACCGCGTTGTCCATCAGTTGCGCCACGATCTGGCCGAACGCGGTCTCGTCGACCTGACCGATCAGACCCACCAGGCAATCATCGGCGTCGATCGCGATGTTCCGGGCGCCGGCGCGCTCGCCATAGCTGTCCTTGGCGATCCACAGCGCGCCGCCGATGTCGAGGCGCGCCAGCCGCGGCTCGTATTTGCCCGCCGCGATCTTGGTGAGGTCGAGGATCTGGTTGATCAGCCGCAGCAGATTGTGGCCGCCGGCATGGATCAGCCCGGCATATTCGCGCACCTGTCCGGGCCCGAAGCGTTCCGCCATCTGGCCGAGCAGGTCCGAGAAGCCGATGATCGCGTTCAGTGGCGTCTTGAGCTCGTGACTCATCGTGCGCAGCAAGGTCTTCTTGGCGCTGTCGGCGCCTTCCGCCGCGGCGTCGAGCCGGCGCGTGAGGTCGGCGAGATAGCTCGCCTGCTGTGCCGCCTTGTCCTGCTCGCTGGCGAGCTCGGCCTTGGTCTCTTTCAGCGCCGCTTCGGTACGCCGCTCGTCGGTGATGTCGGTCAGCACCGTGACATGGCCGTCGCGGGTGCGGCGGTCGCGCACCAGGTAAGCGGCGCCCGACGCCATCTCCAGCGTCATCGCGCCGGCCTTGGTCTTGTGCAGGTCGAGCCGCCGCGTCAGCCAGGCGCGCCGGTCGCCTTCGATCCGCACCCGCCCGTCCTGCATGGCGCTTTCCACCAGGGTGGAGAAGTCGGCGCCGACCATGTCGGCAACCTCGCGGCCATGCAGCGCGGCATATTCCTTGTTGCACACCACCAGCCGGTCGCGGCGGTCGTAGAACGCGAAGGCGTCGGCCGACAGCTCGATCGCGGCGCTCAGCCGTCCGTAGTCGGCGCGCGCCGCGGTCACGTCGCTCCACAGCGCGATCCAGCCGCCTTCAGCTGTGCGCCGCGACTTGATCTCGATCACGCGGCCGTCGGCCAGCGGCACGTCGAAGGGATGAAAGTCGCCGTCGGTCAGCTGCGCCCGGCGCCGCGCCACGAAGGCGTCGATGCCGCCATGCAGCGCGGCCTGCGCGACCTCGGCGGTCTCCAGCCGCACGATGTCGCCATAGAGGCGGCCCATCAGCGCGTCGCGCTTGGGCAAGGTGCGGAAGAGATAGTCGAAATGCTGGTTGGCATAGATCAGCCGCTCGCCGGCGTCGTACATCGTGATCGCGACGCGCAGGCAGTCGAGCGCGCCCAGCAGCCCCGGCGACGCGGCAGCCTGCGCCAGCGCCTCATCCACCGGCACGCGCACTTTCTGTGCTTCGGCAAGCCCCAACGCACTAATCCCGATGTTCGCGCCGCGAAGTCTGGGCGCGGGCGGTTGCGGATTGGTTATGGGGAACCTTTGGCTGCCCGAATCGCGTCATCATCCCTAACAAGCGGTGAATAAGTCCCGCCACAGGTCTTGCCGATTAACGAACGAAGTTCCCGCTTCTTCAAGGTTCGTTAAGCTTGGCAACCCACCATGGGGCTGGGTGGTGGATGTGAGTCGGCGAATCGTAAATGGCCGTTAAGAGCAAAAACATAAGCATCGTGAGCGACAGCCGCGCCCTGCGCCGCCTGTTCGTCTCGGTGCAGGCGTCCAAGGCGGTGGTCGGCGCCGTGCTCGGCGCCGCCTTTATATCCGTGGTCGGACGACCGGACGCGGCCGAGGCGATCGCCATCGCCGGCTTGATCGCGCCGGCGCTCCTGGCGCTGCTCGCCTTCACCCGCATTCCCTTGAACCTGCTCGAATCGGCGGCGCTGGCGATCTTCGCGGTGCTGATCGGCTATCTCGCGGCGCTGACCGGCGGCGTGCTGTCGCCCTTGGTCGTGTGGTTCGCACTGGTGCCGGCGGAAGCGGCGCTCGCCGGCGGCCGCCCGGC
>CAYXMO010000596.1:0-2083 GCA_964465935.1 uncultured Rhizobium sp. | reverse complement strand
CTAGTGGTCTACCGACTCGTAAACGACGGTCAGGCGCACGGTGGAATTGTTTGCGAAATCCGCGTTCGTCAACGCACCGGGCGCGACACCGGAACCGGTCTGAAGCATGGCAACGTAAACATCATTGGGCACGACACGAGGAGAAAATGTATAATATCCCCCGCCCGTATTGAGGGTGATGTTCGTTGCCTCGCCAATGCAGACCGTATCGAGGCTGCCGCCTTCGGTAGAGGGAAGAGGGCCGATGGTGGCATTGCCCGTGTTTGACCCTTTTGAGGTGAGCGTCATGCGGCCCCAGGCGGTCACGATTCTGCCGACCCTGACGAAATTCCCAGTCTGCACGCTGTAAGTGATCCCTGTGGGCACGCCGCCAAAATAGAGCGCCGGAGTCCATGTGCCTTCCGCATAGTCGTCGAGCGTGTGCGCGTTCGAGGAAAAATTCGTCACGGATGGGAATTGGATCTGACCGGCACTTGAGTTGCTGATATCCAACAGGTTGGTGAGACTTGTGCTCATGGCAAACTCCCTTGGTGTTGCAACCTCCCCGCGTTGGTAGAAAATAAAGAAAAAACAGAAGACGCGAGAAATATCGGTCCGGATTGTAAAGCGGATACCAACGATCTCTTGCGCTATTGATTTGATTCAACTTCAAAGCCGATACGACACGTTCCCGCCCTGGCACGAAGCGCTCGAACGTCGAACGGTCAGTCACGGTGTCGGCCGGATGCTGATGACAATGTCGATGGGTTGTTATATCAGCCGGGACGGGCCCCGCCGTCGATCGCAATTTCAACACCGAGTACAAAGTTCGGCGACGCGCCCGACCGCAGGGTCGGTTCGAGCCTCATTTTCGGCTAAGTCTTGGCAAACAAATGGCCTTTTGCGGCAGGAGGCGCCGGTGAATCCAATCAGATATCGCATCGCGGGAGCAATCGCCTTCACGCTCTGCGCCGGTTTCGTCGCCATCGGCACGGTCGATGCCAGTTCGCCGCCGAACGCGCACTATGTCGGCCCGGCCCATGCCGCGCCGCCGGCAGCGAATGGCGGCTTCGTCCGCGTCGCCGGCCTGTTTGGCGAGAGCGACGAGGAGAAGGCCGCGCGCCTCGCGCACGAACAGAACCAGGACGATGCCATCAACCGTCTCAACGACAAGGTGCGCGATCTCGAAGACACGGTGCGCAACCTGACCGGCGCCAACGAAGACCTCGCCCACCGCATCGGCGAACTCAACGACAAGCTCGACCGCCAGCAGAAGGATTTCGAATACCGCCTGTGCGCCATGGCGGCGCAGCAGCTGGGTTCGTCGACCGGCCAGGACGATCCCAACGCCGTGCCCTGTCCGGGCACCGCGAGCAACGCGCCGGCGGTGGCCGCCGCTTCGGACAATGCCATGCCGCAAACCGGCACTGTCGGCAGCGCCGACGCCGGCCAGCATCTGGCGCCGCCGCCCGGCGTGCTCGGCACGCTGCCGGCCGGACAGGACAAGCCGCCGCCCGCCGCCGCCGGCTCGACCGACGACACCCGCGCGCAATTCTCCACCGCGATGAACCTTTTGGCCAAGGCGCGCTACGACGAAGCCAGCGCCGCCTTCCGCAG
Source organism: uncultured Rhizobium sp. (assembly GCA_964465935.1). GTDB lineage: Bacteria > Pseudomonadota > Alphaproteobacteria > Micropepsales > Micropepsaceae > Rhizomicrobium. Next base: position 487 of record CAYXMO010000596.1, on the reverse strand, counting down.
CTTCGCCGACACCTATCCTAAGGACGATCTCGCCTCCCAGGCGCTCTACTGGGTCGCCGACATAGCCTATGTCCAGAAGGACTACGCCGGCGCGTCGCGCGGCTTCGCCGAGGTGATCAAGAAATATCCCAACTCGCTGCGCGCCCCCGATAGCATGCTCAAGCTCGGCCAGTCGCTGATCGCCGCCGGCCAGAAGAAGGAAGGTTGCACCGCTCTTGCCGCGCTCCCGGCCAAATATCCCAAAGCCGCCAAAGCGGTCCTCGCCCAAGGCGCCGACGCGCGCAAAGCCGTCTGCCGCGCGATCTCTTGAGACGCGTTTCGCCGCGGCGATGGATGCGCTCCTCGCCGCCGGCGCGCCCTGGCCGGGCGCCGTCGCGGTCTCGGGCGGCGGCGACTCCATCGCCCTGATGCATCTGCTGGCGCGCTGGGCGAAGAAGACCCGCCGCGCCGCGCCACACGTCGTCACCGTCGATCACGGCCTGCGCCC
>CAYXMO010000595.1:0-2086 GCA_964465935.1 uncultured Rhizobium sp. | reverse complement strand
GGTCATGTCTCCGAACAGCTGTCGGCTATGTCCCCGGACTGAACAACAAGCCCGGCGATGACGGTTGAGGGATAGAAATGAACCTCCGCGTTCTCCGCGGCTCCGCGTGCGATGCCATCTTCTTTTTGGAACCTTTGTTCCGCGACTCGAATCAACGAATCGTTAACCAAGCGGCAAGGGTTGACGGCCCTATAATCGCAAAGGCTATATGCCCCCGCACGCCGGCTGAGCCGGGGCATAACACTGGGTGCGCGCCCCTTACGCGTCAGCACTGAAAGACAGGAGCCGACGTGGATCGTCGCATCGTTTCGACGCGCATCGACACTGTGCGCCGATCGCTTCGCGCGGCAAGCGCCGCACTCTCCACCACCGACGGCCGCTGGGCCGTGGTGTCGACCTCGATCACCGGCCTCGTCGCCGGCTCGATGGCATGGCTGGCCGCCGGCGCAATGCCGCCGCTGCACGGCAAGACCCAGGACGCCTCGGCGACCTTCCTGCCCTACAAGCTGTTCTCGCAACTGGTCGACGCCGGCAATCACCTGATCGGCAACGATGCCGCGCGCCAGGCCGCGCCACCGCCGGCGCAGCTCGACCGCAACCTCGCCGACGAGGAAGCCGGCGACGACGGCAACGCGACGCCCGGCGTCGAGACCCGCACCCTGACGCTCGACTCGGGCGACACGCTGGCCGGCGTGCTGGAAGAAGCCGGGGTCAGCGACGAAGATACCAATGCCGCGATCGCCGCGCTGGCCAAGGTGTTCGACCTGCGCGGCGCGCGCGCCGGACAGAGTTTCACGCTGACCTTCGAGTCCGCGCCGCAGGTGCCCGAGCCCGCCGCCAACGCGCCGGCGCCGACCATCAACAATCTGGGGATCAGCGACAGCGACGGCGGCGACAACAGCGACATCGTGATCCCGGTCGCGACCATTCCGGTCGGCAGGCTGCTCTCGATCTCGTTCTCGCCTTCGGTCGAGCACGACATCACGGTTGCGCGCCAGGCCGACAACAGCTTCGCCGCCGACGACGTGGTCAAGCAGCTGGTGCAGCACCAGCACCGCGCCGGCGGGACGATCGACTCGTCGCTCTATCTCGCCGCGACCCAGGCCGGCATCCCGACCGACGTCGTGGTCGCGATGATCAAGATGTTCTCCTACAAGGTCGACTTCCAGCGCGACCTGCGCCCGAACGACTCCTTCGAGGTCTATTACAGCTACTACTACACGCCCGAAGGCCTGCCGGCGCGCGACGGCAATATCGACTACGCGATGATGCGCACCGGCGGCCACGAATACGCGCTCTACCGCTACCAGCCCGATCCCGACCAGCCGGCGGAGTATTACGACGCCAAGGGCGCCAGCATCCGCGGCATGCTGATGAAGACGCCGGTCGACGGCGCGCGCATCACCTCGGGTTTCGGCATGCGCTTCCATCCGGTGCTCGGCTACACCCGCATGCACAAGGGCATCGATTTCGGCGTGCCGGTGGGAACGCCGGTGATGGCGTCGGGCTCCGGCGTGGTCAAGGTCGCCGGCCGCTCCAGCGGCTACGGCAACTACATGCGCGTCGACATGGGCAACGGCTACGGCTTCGCCTATGGCCACCTGTCGCGCTTCGCGCCCGGCGTGCATCCGGGCAGCCATGTGCGCCAGGGCGAGGTCGTCGCCTATAGCGGCAACACCGGCCTGTCGACCGGTCCGCATCTGCATTACGAGATCCTGCAGAACGGCACCCAGGTCAATCCGCTCAAGGTGAAGATCGCACAGGGGCGCATCCTGTCGGGGCACGATTTGCGCGACTTCCTGGTGGCGCGGCTGCACACCGACGCGGTGCTGGCGGCGACGACGCTGGAGAGCAAGGTCGCCGACGTCGCGACCGACCTGCGCCAGGCGAAAGCGCGGTAGAGGCGGCGCAATCATCCTTCGAGGCTCGCTGCGCTCGCACCTCAGGATGACGTGCTAATCTTGAAAGCGAGAGTCCGCTTCAACCCACGAGCTTGCGCGCGAGGTCCAGCGTCTCTTCGCCGAAGCGGTGCATGTGGGCGTATTGCAGGATCTGCATGCCGATCAGCTTGAGCCGCGCCTCGAAC
>CAYXMO010000594.1:0-2099 GCA_964465935.1 uncultured Rhizobium sp. | reverse complement strand
GCGCGACCAGCAGCCCGCCGTCCGAGACATCGTGCACCGTGTCGATGCCGCCGGCTTCGATCAGCAGGCGCACGAAATCGCCGTTGCGCCTCTCGGACGGCAGATGCACCCGCGGTGCCGCGCCTTCTTCCTTGCCTTCGATTTCGCGCAGGTAGATCGATTGGCCCAGATGCCCTTTGGTCTCGCCGACCAGCATGATGACGTCGACATTCCGCTTGAAGCCGATAGTCGCCATCTTGGCGACGTCCTTCATCAGCCCGACACCGCCGATTGCCGGGGTCGGGAAAATCCCCTCGCCATTGGTCTCGTTGTAGAGCGAGCAATTGCCGCCGATCACCGGGAAGTCCAAGGCGCGGCAGGCTTCGGCGATGCCGTCGATCCCGGCCACGATCTCGCCCATGATCTCAGGCTTCTGGGGATTGCCGAAATTGAGATTGTCGGTCACCGCCAGCGGCCGCGCCCCGACGGCAGTGATGTTGCGCCAGGCTTCCGCCACCGCCTGCTTGGCGCCTTCGAACGGATCGGCCTTGCAGTAGCGCGGCGTCACGTCGGTGGTGATCGCGAGCCCCTTCTTGGTGCCGTGCACCCGCACCACTGCGGCATCGCCGCCCGGGCGCTGCACGGTGTCGGACATCACGGTGTGGTCGTACTGCTCCCACACCCAGCGCCGCGAGCACATGTCGGGCCTGGCCAGGATCGTCTTCAGCGACTCCATCACCGGCCGCGACGCATCGAATTCCGGCGTACCGGTCGCGGCGGGACGGATTTCGTAAGGCCGCCGGTATTTCGGCGCTTCGTCCGACAGCGCCGTCACCGGCATGTCGGCGACCACCGCGCCCTTGTGCTTGACCACCAATCGGCCGGTGTCGGTCGTGATGCCGATGACGGCGAAGTCCAGCTCCCATTTCTTGAAGATGGCCTGCGCCTGCGCTTCGCGCCCGGGCTTGAGCACCGCCAGCATGCGCTCCTGGCTTTCCGACAGCATCATGTCGTAGGCCGTCATGCCGGCTTCGCGCTGCGGCACCTTATCGAGATCGAGCTCGATGCCGCTGCCGCCCTTGTCCGCCATCTCGGCCGACGACGAGGTCAGCCCCGCGGCGCCCATGTCCTGGATCGCGACGATCGCGTCGGTCGCCATCAGCTCCAGGCAGGCCTCCAGCAGCAGCTTCTCGGTGAAAGGATCGCCGACCTGCACGGTAGGGCGCTTCTCCTCCGAGGCGTCGTCGAACTCGGCGCTTGCCATGGTCGCGCCGTGGATGCCGTCGCGCCCCGTCTTGGAGCCGATATAGACCACCGGATTGCCGGCGCCCCTGGCCGCCGAAAGAAATATCTTGTCCGTCCGCGCCAGCCCGACGCACATCGCGTTGACCAGGATGTTGCCGTTGTAGCTCTTGTGGAAATTGACCTCGCCGCCGACCGTCGGCACGCCCATGCAATTGCCGTAGCCGCCGATGCCGCTGACCACGCCGCTCACCAGATGCCGCGTCTTGGGGTGGCTGGGCTCGCCGAAGCGCAGCGCGTTCATCATCGCGATGGGGCGCGCGCCCATGGTGAAGACGTCGCGCATGATGCCGCCGACCCCGGTCGCGGCGCCCTGATAAGGTTCGATGAAGGAGGGATGGTTGTGGCTCTCCATCTTGAAGATACAGGCGTCGCCGTCGCCGATGTCGATGACGCCGGCATTCTCGCCCGGCCCTTGCAGCACCCAGGACGCCTTGGTCGGCAGCTTCGCCAGATGCACGCGGGTGGATTTGTACGAGCAATGCTCCGACCACATCACGCTGAAGATGCCGAGCTCGACGAAGCTCGGCTCACGGTTGAGCAATCGCTTGATATGAGCGTATTCGTCTTCGCTAAGGCCATGTTCCTTGACGAGGGCAGGGGTGATCTCAGTCAAGACAACGCCTCGATCAGGCTTTCGAACAGTTTGCGTCCATCTGAGCCGCCGAGCAGCGGATCGACCACGCGTTCCGGATGCGGCATCAAGCCCAGCACGTTGCGCTTTTCGTTCAGGATACCGGCGATGTCGCGCGCCGAGCCGTTGGGATTGTCGCCGCCCGCATAGCGGAACACGACGCGGCCTTCGCCTTCCAGCCGGT
>CAYXMO010000593.1:0-2099 GCA_964465935.1 uncultured Rhizobium sp. | reverse complement strand
TGTAGCCCTGCTTGGCGAAGGAGATGACGCGCTCGATGTAGTTGTCGGGGATCAGCGCCTTGCGCGCCGCCTTGACCTCGCGGCGCAGCGCCGGGTTCTTCTTGACGTCGAAGCAGTCGTCGTTCGAGCCCTCGCAATTGATGCAGGCCTTCATGACGAGCTTAAGATGCTTCTCGGCCAGCTTGGAGCCCGCGACCATCGCCGCGACCTTCTGCTCCTCCAGCACCTTCCAGTCGATGAACTGCTCGATATCGGGGTGATCGACATCGACGATCACCATCTTGGCGGCGCGCCGCGTCGTGCCGCCCGACTTGATGGCGCCGGCGGCGCGGTCGCCGATCTTCAGGAAGCTCATCAGGCCCGACGACTTGCCGCCGCCCGACAGCTTCTCGTTCTCGCCGCGCAGCGAGGAGAAATTGGTGCCGGTGCCCGAGCCGTATTTGAACAGCCGCGCCTCGCGCGTCCACAAATCCATGATGCCGCCATCGTTCACCAGGTCGTCGGCGACCGACTGGATGAAGCAGGCATGCGGCTGCGGGTGTTCATAAGAGGACGCCGACTTGGTCAGCCGCCCGCTCTTGTAGTCGACGTAGAAGTGCCCTTGGCTCGGGCCGTCGATGCCATAGGCCCAGTGCAGCCCGGTGTTGAACCATTGCGGCGAGTTCGGCGCCGCCATCTGCGCCGCCAGCATGTAGGAGAGTTCGTCCTTGAACGCCGACGCGTCGGCTTCGGAGTCGAAATAGCCGCCCTTCCAGCCCCAATAGGCCCAGGTCCCGGCCAGGCGGTCGAACACTTCCGTCGCCGAGTTTTCGCCGCGGGTTTCCTTGCCTTCGGGTGCCTTGCGCCACAGGAACTCCGGAACGCCTTCTTCCGGCACGGCTTTGAGCGCCGTCGGCACGCCGGCTTTGCGGAAATACTTTTGCGCCAGCACGTCGCACGCGACCTGGCTCCACGCCTCGGGCACGTTGATGTTCGCTTGCGAGAAGACGACCGAGCCGTCGGGGTTGCGGATTTCGCTGCTCGCCGCGCGGAAGGCGATGCCTTCGTAAGGCGACTGTCCCTCAACCGTGAACTGACGGCGAATTTTCATGATCCTGATCCCCGTAAAGCGATAAACGTGCTGCCCTCAGCCGCTGCCCGGGACCGTTTTGGGGACAGTTGTCCTTGCGCCGGGCCACCGCCTATGTGGCGGGAACCTCGGCGGGGAGTTGGATTTCGTCCGCCAGATTTGGTGTCGCGAGCAGCGACAGGCCCTAAGTATGGGCACCATCGAAAAGCGCCCGCAAGCGAAAAGTAGTAAACGAATTCTTACCCACCACATCTGGTAGGCGGCCACTAGTGCTTTTTGCTGGGGAAAAGATGGTGTCAAGCGCTTAACGGGAATCGCGCAGAAAATTTTTTCGTATGTGTGACGGTCCTCTCCGGGTGCTCGGTTTTGGATTGATTGTGGATAGAAGCGCCGCGGCGCAGCCTCCGGATTCCTACTTAGACGCGTTGCCGGCGCACCCTGCGGGGAACCCGGCCGCGGCGAGCAGCGCACATTCCGCCATTTGATTCGAGACTCGCCGCAACAGGCGCGCGCCGCTTGGCGCCGGTGCCCTCCGCCCTCTATATTCCGCGCAAATCTGCGCGCGTGGTTCGGCTCCTATGTCCTTCATCCGTATGCTCTATGCCTGGTGGCACAACGCGACCTTGGGGACGCTGTGGACGACCTGGACCACCGGCACGCCGGTCGGCACCGACAAGTTCGGCAACCGCTACTACCAAGCGAAAAAAAGCGGACGGCGCTGGGTGATCTATGCCGGCACGGTGGAAGCGAGCCGCGTGCCGCCCGATTGGCATGGCTGGCTGCATCACACCTTCAAGGACCCGCCGACCGCCGCGCCGTTCAAGGAAAAGGCGTGGGAAAAGGATCACCGGCCCAATCTCACCGGCACCGAGGAGGCCTATCGCCCCGACGGCAGCCTCTTGGCCGGCGGCGCGCGGCCCAAGGCGACCGGCGACTACCAAGCCTGGAAACCGGAATAGGCCATGGGCAACAACACGGTCGAGACGATCATGGGTGCGGTCGTCGTCGCGGTCGCGGCGGCGTTCCTCTA
>CAYXMO010000592.1:0-2102 GCA_964465935.1 uncultured Rhizobium sp. | reverse complement strand
GGTCGGGATATTTCTGCAGGATCAGCTTGCGGAAGGTCAGGCCGTCGGCGTTGAGCGGAATATCGGCGAGTTGCTCGAAAGAGGGCTTGAGGCCGGCGAGGCCTTCGGCGGTGGTCTGCGGCCGCGGGAATTCCTCGCGGTCGAGCGCGACGCTGCCGTCTTCGTTGTGCACCGGCACCAGGCTCTTCTTGAAGCGGCCTTGCTTGATCGCGGCATCGGCGCGGCGCTGGCTTTCCAGAGCGAGCGCGTCGACATCGGCGCGGGAGATGCCTTCGAGGGTGGCGATGGCGTCGGCGCAGACGCCCTGGTTGGTTTGCGGATGCAGGGCGCGCAGGTGGAGGTTACCGGTGTCGAACAGCGGCGGGCCGTCATCCTGGCTGCGGCGGCCCGGCATCGACATCATCTCGGTGCCGCCGGCGACGACGAGATCGGCCATGCCGGCCATGATGGTCGAGGCGGCGAGATTGACCGACGTGATGCCCGAACCGCAGAAGCGGTCGAGCGTGACGCCGCTGCTGCGCATGTCGTAGCCCGCGTCGAGCGCCGACATGCGGCCGAGATCGCAGCTTTGCGGGCCGCGCTGCGAGCTGGTGCCCCAGATCACGTCGTCGACTTCGGCGGTGTTGAGATCGTTGCGCGCCGCCAGCGCCTTGAGCACCGCCGAGCCCAGGCGCTGCGGATGAATCTGCGACAGCGCGCCCTTGGGGTGCTTGCCGATGCCGCGCGGCGTGCGGACGGCGTCGATGATCCAGGCGTCGGTCATGGTGCGTTTCCTTGGCGTTCCTGGCGTCTATCGAGGCGTCATCCGCATCGCGCCGTCAAGCCCGGCAGCGGGATGACCGAAAGTTGCCGCAACTGCGAGCGACGGCCGTCACTCGCTTGTGAGTGGCGCGCGACGACGAAGGGTGGGACACAAGCGCTATGATCACCCGCCGCCGCGCCGCACAGCTTTCCCTGGCCGCTCTGGGCGCAGCCGCCCTGCCCCTTTCCGCCGGCGCCGCCACGCCGCCGCTGCCCGGCATCCTGCGCCGCCACGCCGCGGCGCGCGGGCCGATGCACGGCATCCATGCGATGACCACCAGCATCGAGATCACCGAGCAAGGCGCGACGGTGAGCGGACATTATGCGGCGGCGCGCAAGCCGGCGGCGCGCATGCGGATCGACGTGTTCTATCAGAACAAGCGGGTCTACAGCGAAGGGCTGGACGCGCAAGGCGCCTGGCAGATGGACGGCAGCGCCACGGCGCCGGTGCCGGCGGTCAAGGGCACGGCGGCGCTGCAGCATGGGCTGGTGTTCAATCTTTCCGGGCTTGAGGATATTCCCGCGCTCGGCGGCACGCTGCGGCTAGGCGACACCAGGGCGATCGACGGCATCGCCTATCACCTGATCGAGGCGACGCTGGCCGACGGCTTCGCGGCGAATTTCTACATCGATCCCAAGAGCTGGCTGATCGCCAAGCGGCGCGACGTGCGCCCGATCCATCCCGATGCCGACAACACTTTCAAGCCGATGGAGACCGGGTTCGGCGACTATCGCCGCGTGCACGGCGTGATGACGCCGTTCAAGAGCTGGCAGACCGACCTGACGTTGGGCAAGACGGTGCAGACGACCTCGACGGTGGCGGTCGTCTATAATCCGCGTCTGACCGACGCGATGCTGGCGCGGAATGCCGCGCCGCTTTAGGCCGGAGCCGTCCGCGCGCGCCGGGCTTTCAGCGTATCCAGCACGAACCACGGCGCGTAGAGCACGAAGATGCAGGCGATGCCGATCAGAATCGTCACCGGGATGTAGGTCGGCCAATCCGGCAGCAGGTCGTAGAACGTGGCGTGGCCGGGCTTGGCGCGGAAGAAGCCGTAATTGGTGCCCAGCAGCCAGTCGGTCAGGCCGGCGGCGCCGGCATAGACGAAGGTCCACAGCGTCACGCGCCGGATCGAGGCCGGCACCGGGCGCAGGCCGGTGCCGAAGATCAGGTAGAGCACCGCGGCGATGATGGCGCCATGGCCGAGCAGGAAGACGATGAACTGCGCTTCCGGGAAGGCGAAGTTCACGTCCGGCGTGACGAGGCCCTGGGTGGTGCCGGCCAGGGCCCAGAAATAGGCGAG
>CAYXMO010000591.1:0-2106 GCA_964465935.1 uncultured Rhizobium sp. | reverse complement strand
ACGTCGGTCAGGCCGTCGCCGTCGAATTCGCCGGGCACCAGCGAGACGCCTTGCGCCAGGCTGTTGGAGGTGCCGGTCATGGTGGGCAGCGCCGTGCCGCCTTGCCAGCCGAAGGTCGTCGGCGCCAGGCAATGGCTCGATCCGTCGCACAGCGTCACCGAGGTCAGGCGCGAGCGCGAGGTGGCGCCGCCCGAATAGTAGCCGAGCTGGTAGTCGAAGACGATATTGGCGCCTTGGTAGGTTTTGACGTCGGTCAGCCGCACGCCGAGCTGCTGCAGCGAGCCGGCCTGGTATTGCGGAACGATGTCGGGCCGCGTCGCATAGGTGAACTGCACCGAGTTGTAGGTGCTCAAGCTGGCGCCGGCATTGCCGGTGTAGTCGACGCGCAGCGGATAGAGCTGGCCGTAGCTGGTGCGGCTGGTGTCGGTGCAGGCCGAGGAGACGGCGGTGCAGTTGTAGGTGACCGTCAGGTAGTTGCCGGTTGTGTCGGTGATCTTGTTGACCGCCCAGGCGCGCGCGATCGAAGTGCCGACCGCCAGGACGTGCGAGTCGGTGGTGTTGCCGAACTCCAGCGACAGGCCATTTCGCATATGGACTTCGAACCAGTCCGGGCCGTTGGCGCCGCCGGTGTGCGCGATGACCTTGGTGAAATTGTCGGTCTCGGGGCGATACTCCGAGCTGTTGGCGCCATAGGTGCCGCTGATCAGGATCAGGCGCTGGCCGTCGAGGCAGAAGCGGTCGTCGCTGTCGTAATTGACGCCGCCGTGAACGCTGTCCTGCGCCACGGTGCGGGCGCAGCGCGTGATGGTCGACAGGCCGCTCAGCGCCCAGCCCAAGCCCACGAAACCGTCGCCGTTGCGGCTCGAATAGCTCAGCGCCAGATTGGGAACCATGCCGCCGGTGCCGGGCGGCACCGTGATCGGGATCGTGTAGGTCGCTGCGCCGGTCGAACTCACGCCGAACTGGCCGGGCACGATCATCGCCGGCGGGCCGTCCGCCGCGAAGGCGCCTTGCGCCCAGCCGATGAAACCGATGGACAGCGCCAACATCGCAAACGCGATGCTTCTCATTGCGCTTCGCTGGAACCCGACACGACAGACAACAGAGGACTTCGGCTCGATGCGTTGCAGCATGAGCATCTCCCACGGTTCGATGTGAAGGGCTCGTACTGACGCAGGTGACTGCGAGCGGCACGATGATTTGATCAGTCGCGCTTCGCGGTCAAGCGCTCCAAAATATTTTTTGGTTTGCATTCGATGCAAATTGCGATCGCGCGAAACGCCGGTGCAGCGCGCGAAAGTTCTGTGACTTTTTTCGGACGCTTCGATTGCTGCGGCGGAACTTTTCCGCGCGCGCTGCGTTCAGCGCGATGCTGCGGTCAGCACGGGTTGCGCCGCATCGCCGGTCAGGATGATCACTGCTTCGCGCGTATAGAGGCGCTCGCCGTCGCGCAGCGACACGGTGACGTCGAATGCCCGGCCCGTCGGATCGTTGTACAGCACGCCCGGTCTCGCGCCGGTGCCGCCGGTCCGTGCGCGCAACGCGTCGGCGATGCGCGTGGGCTGGTTCGGATAATAGGCATCGAGCGCCAGGCGCGGCGCCGCCGCCGTGTCGATGGCGGGACGTCTCGAATACACCGTCAATGCCGGGCGGACTTTTTGGAACAGCGCCTGCGTCATGCCGTCGACCAGGCGCAGCTCGTCGACGGTCTGGAACGGCGCGTGGCGCGGGCGATAGCCGCTGGTGACATCGCGTGCATGGGCGTGCGCATCGCCGGGGGCGCGCCAGTCCACGATCCGGCCGGCCAGCGCGGCGGCATCGGAGCGCGGCACGCCGGCGGTTTCGAACAGCTGGCGCAGCAGCGAGCCGTCGGCGGCATTCAGATCGATCCGCCCCAGCTCGTCCTGCAACGTGACCGCGATGGTGAAGCCGCCGAAGTCGAAGCTCTGCGCCACGCCGTCGACGCGCCAGCGGCGCTCGATCCGGGGATCGGCGATGCCGGCGGCGGCGCGCGCCACCCCGGCGTCGAGCAGCGCCGAGAGCTGCGCCTCGCGCAGGGCGCGGCGTTCGCGCGCCGCCGAGCTCACGGTCAGCGATTGCGCCGCG
>CAYXMO010000590.1:0-2108 GCA_964465935.1 uncultured Rhizobium sp. | reverse complement strand
CTCTAGTGTATCGCGGCGCTGCCGACTTCCAGGCTAGCGCCTTTGCCGCCGCCGAGCGCCGGGACCAGCGCGACGCTCAGCGTCAGCGTCGCCTGGCCGGTGAGCGCGTCGGGAAGCGCGAACGCGAAGTTCTGCCAGCGCTTGGTGTCGCCGCGCCCGAACGCGGCATAGGGTGAGATCGCGACGCGGCCCAGCTCGTGGCGCGCGCTGCCGTCGTGACGCGCGGCGCTGACCACGATCTCGACCGGCTTTTTGTCCGGCGGCGGCGTGAAGGCTACGATGGTCAGAAGCACGCGCGGCGGGCCGGGCGTCTCGGTCAGCGTCGGACCGCTGAGCGTGGCCGTCATCACCGCCGGCTTGTCCAGCGTCGCCAGCATGCGCTCCTCCGCCTGGACTGCGCCAAGCACGGCGGCCATGACGATCACGGCTGCCGCCAACCTTCCAATCAGACCGGTCACAGCTTCGCTCCGATCCCCCGCCGGAGCCAAAGCTGCCGCGCAATCATGGCGCCAGGAAGGCGACCTGCACCCGCTCGACGCCGACCGTTCCCGCCTTGCTGCCGCGCTTGTTGGGCACCGGCACGATCTGCAGGGTGAGCGTGTCGCTATCGCCGCCGACCCGCGCCACCGCATCGGTCGCGTCGATCAGGAAGCTGGGCGTCATGTGGCCTTCGCCATGGCGCATGCCGTGGCTGAGGATGGCGAAGGTGCCGACATAGTGCGGATCGTCGAGCGGCGTCGCCGGCGTCGGATTGTCGGCGTTGACGAAGACGCGGAACTCGGCGTCGCCGGGATCGCTGGCATCGACATTGGTGAGCAGCACATAGGCGTGGGTGCCGGGCGCCCGCGCCTCCGCCGCGGCGCGGAAATTGTCGCTCTCGGCCGCGCGCAGCGGGTTCTTGCGGGCGCGCACCTGGCCGATGAGGTCCTTGCTCGTCTTGACCGCCAGAGCGAGATGCGTCTTGTCGCCCATCGCCTGGATGTTGGCGCGCTCGACGCCGAACACGGTGAAGGCTTCGACCGGACCACCGGGATTCTTCAGCCACTTGATCAGCTGGATCAGCTTGTTCTCGATCAGCACCAGGTTCTTGCCCGGGAACGCGACCAGCCGCAGATGATAGGTGTAGCCCAGGTCCTCGGGCACGTAGAGGCTCTTGACCTGCGGCGACCACGGCGTGCCGTCGGGATTGATGAAGTTGTTCTGGAACGTCATGTCGGTCCACAGCGGATCGGGCGAATTGGCGTTGCCGGCGTGGTTCCACGCATCCCAGATGCGGTCGATATTGCTGTGATGCATGAAGAAGATCGGATCCATCGGCGACATCGCGCTCGGCATCCAGCCGCCGATATTGTTGTGCACGTTGTTGTGCGGCGTCCCTTCCAGGATGCCCTGCGAGCCGCTGCCGTCGACGATCCAGGATTGCGCCAGGCTGTTCTGCCCCATCGGACGCGTCGTGCCGAACACTTCGAACGGCGTCGCCTGCATGATCGACTGCAGCACCGAGGGCCCGACGATGTTGGCCGGCATCGGCGTGTTGGCCGGCCAGGTGCGGGAGGCCTCGAACAGCGCGTTGGGCTGGTTGTTGGGCAGTGTCGCGCTGGTGAACTGGTCGGGCAGCTTGGGGTTGGTGGTCCAATCCCAATAGGGCATCGCGAAATTCTTGTTGCCGGTCAGCTGGCGCACGATCTTCTCATAGGTGACGACATAGGCGCGGTGCCAGGGCAGCAGGTACCAGTTGCCGTGCGGGCAGAAATGGAACTGGTTGGGATTGGTGCCGTGGATATGGGCCAGCTTGGTCCAGTTGAAGGGATCGGCCGCCGGCTTGGCCTTCATCTGGGCGACGGCGTCGCGATAGGTCTCGAGGATCGGATGGTTCCAGGCCATGCCTTTGAGCGACTGGCGCAGCGGCGGCGCCGCGGCGAAGGCCTTGGTGATCGGAAAGTCGGCGGCGATCAGACCCGCGCCGACGACGCCACCCGAGATCAGAACTTCACGACGCGACCTGGCCATGTCTCTCTCCTGTGACCGTGACTGCGCGCGGACGCTATCACGGCGGGGAGACTTAAGTAATCGCCAAGTATTGCCTCACATCGATTCCATGTGATCGC
>CAYXMO010000589.1:0-2111 GCA_964465935.1 uncultured Rhizobium sp. | reverse complement strand
CCGATCACGGCGGCCTTGGTGGTGCCATAGGCGCTGCGGTTGGGCACGCCGGTGATCGACGAGGCGACGGACGACATGTTGATGATCGAGCCGCTGCCGCGCTTGCGCATGCCCGGCAGCACGGCGCGGATGGTGCGCACCATCGACAGAACGTTGAGGTCGAAGGCGGACAGGAAGTCATTATCGTCGCTATCGAGCACTGTGCCTTCCGGCACCATGCCGGCGCAGTTGAAGAGTATGTCGCAACCGCCCAGCGCGGCGAACGCATTGCCGATCTCAAAGAAATTGGACACATGACAGTCGTCGCGGACGTCGAGAGGGGCGACGCGAATGCGACCCGACGCCAGCGTCTCCAAGGCCGCGACATCAATGTCGGTGGCGAGGACGCTGGCGCCCTCGCGGGCGAAGGCGAGCGCGGTGGCGCGGCCGATCCCGGCGCCCGCCGCGGTGACGACGGCCAGCTTGCCGGCAAGACGCATGCTTAAAATCCTTTCACGCCCTCAGGCGCGGCTGGCGAGGCGCAGCTGCGCCAGCCGGAACAGCAATTCCTTGCGCCCGTAGTCGATCACGAACATGGAGGTCTTCTTGAGAAGATTCATGCCGATGAACAGGGCGGGACGCTCGGCGAGGCCCCAGACATCGAACACCGCCAGGTCGCAGATGACAAGCAAGGCGTTGGTGAAATTGAGCGCCCCGATCTTGATCTTGTCGACCGTCATCAGGCGGCCTTCGGCCTCGCCGCCGGTGACGCCGTAGAGCGGGATGCGGACGTCGCTGAGATAGGTGGCGTCGTTCCTGCGCTGCAATTCGGCGAAGAGGTGCGAATTGCCGATCGAGATCCCGGCGCCCGAATCGATGAAGGCGAAAGCGGGCACGCCGTCGACCCGCGCCGCGACGTCGGTGAGCCGGCCATGGCTGCCGTCGACGCGCACGCTGGCCTCGTTCAATTCGGGCCAGGCGACGACGGGCCCCGAGGGGCCGACGGTGAGCGCGTTGTGCTGGAAGTCGAAGCTGACGCGGCGCCCGTCGATCGCATCGATGCCGAGATAGCCGTCGGTGCCGAGCCAGGCGCGCGGCAGGACCGGGGTGTCGAGCTTGTCGATGGCGATGCGCCCGAGCCGCAGATCGCGCAGGACCACGGCGCGCGCCGGCACCGAGCGGGCGATGCCCTGGACCACGACATCGTCGCTGGCGACGAGGCCGAGGCTGGCGGCAATGTCGTCCGCCAGCACGGTGCGGTCGGCGCCGGTGTCGACGACGAAACGGTACGGGCCTCGCTCGCCGATCATCACCTTGATGGTGAGGCGGTCGGCATCGTCACCGCGGCCCTGGATGTTCTCCGGCTGGGCCAGCGGCGGCGGGGCATCGGCGCGCACCAGACCCGGCCACAGCGCCAGCCCGGCGGCGCCGGTGCGCAACAGCGTTCGGCGCGAAGAAAGGGAGGACGCCATGGGACCCTCCGTTGCCGGACGTTCAGGCCCGGCTTGCGATTCGTACCTGCGACGCCAGCTTGAAGCGGTATTCCTTGCGCCCGTAGTCGATCGTCACCGACGAGGTCTGACGCAGGAAGTTCATGCCGATGAACAGCGCCGGCTTGCCGTCGAGACCCCAGATGTCGAACACCGGCAAATCGGAGATCACGATGGCGCTGTTGTGGAAGCTGATCGAGCCGACCTTGATGCGGTCGATGGCGGCGATGCGCCCGGTCGCCGAGCCGCCGGTGACGCCGAGCAGCTGGACGACGTCGTCGTTCAGGTAGTTGAGGCCGCCCTTGGCCAGCTCGTTGAACAGATGGGTGTTGCCGATCGAGATCTCGGCGCCCGAATCGATGAAGGCGAAGGCCTTGACGCCGTTGACGGTGCAGTTGACCGCGGTCAGGCGGCCGTTCGAGCCGTTGACGCGCACCAGCGCCTGGTCGCTGAACGGCAGCCATTTCGACGCGAAGTCCGATGGCTCGATCTCGAGGCGGTGATTGGCGAAGTCGAAGGTCACCGACTGGCGGTCGATCACGTCGAGGCCGAGATAGCCGTCGGCGCCGAGCCAGGGCCGCGGCAGCAGCGGCAGGGTGAGGTCGGTGATGCGCACGCGGCCCATCTGCAGCCGGCCGATCG
>CAYXMO010000588.1:0-2111 GCA_964465935.1 uncultured Rhizobium sp. | reverse complement strand
CTGCAGATCGGCTACAACAAGGCCGCCAGCCTGATCGAGCGCATGGAGCAGGACGGCGTCGTCTCGCGCCCCAATCACAAGGGGTTGCGCGAAGTCCTATTGCCGGATCACGGCGAGGAGTAGGCGTCAGTCGCCCTGCTGCAGCACGCGCAGCTTGCCGCCGGCGAAGTAGAATTGCTGCGCCGCCGCCTCGAACAGCTCGCACATGATCGAGTCGTGGGCGATGGCGATCGGCTTGCCAGTTTCCGGGTCTTCGGCGCGGCCGGGCGGGACGCGGTAGACCACGATGTCGATCGATGGCGATTCCGGCGACAGCTCGACCTCCTTGAACCCCTTGGCGCCCGCTTTCAGCAGCACGATGCGCTCGCGCCGCCCGTCCGTGCTGAGCAGCGCCAGGGCGTAGGAGGTCTTGCCGCCGCCATCGACCACGACGGGCGCGAGGCCGGGGCACAGGCCCTTATGCGACTCGTCCCACTGCTTGGCGTTGCCGGCGGTAAGGCGCGCCGCGGTGAGGATCGACCAGCCCGGATGCGCCTTCAGGTAGTCCGCCACCGGCGCCGGCGCTTCGCATTGCGCCAAAGCCGGACTTGCCCACAAAGCCAGCGCTCCCGCCATGATGCCGATTCGCATGCCGATCACTCCGCCGCCGCGGCGGCAGGATAGCCCGGAATGGGCGGCGATAAAGCCTGCTGCAATTCCACCGTATTCGAGGTTACAGTCGACGCGGCTCCGCGGAGGGATGAATGGCCTATATCGAACAGTCGCTGGGACAGGGCGAACGCCTGGTCGCGCGCGCGCATTTCCATTGGTGGTACAGCATGAAGGCGTGGCTGGCGCTGATCTTCCTGGGCTGGGCGATCATCGGCATCGTGATCTTCGTCTCCATGATGGTGCGCAAATGGACGACCGAGATCGGCGTCACGACCCACCGCTTCGTGCAGAAGGAAGGGCTGTTCAAGCTCAACACCTACGAAGTCGCGCTGCACAACATCGAGGGCGTGCGGGTGTCGCAGAGCTTCTGGGGCCGCATCCTGGGCTATGGCAATCTGCGCATCGAAGGCACCGGCGTCGACCATGTCGACCTGCCGACCATCGGCGATCCCATCGCTTTCCGCGCCGCGATCGAGACCGCCAAGTCCGGCAGCGACAACCAGGGCCACTGAAGGGCAATCGTCATGAGAATGCTTCTCGCCGCCGCGGCGGCGCTGTTTCTCTGTTCCGCAGGCGCGCAGGCCGCGCCGTCGCTGCACGTCGTCGGCGTCGCCGCGAACGACACCCTCAACCTGCGCGCCCAGCCGGATGCCAAATCCGCCAAGACCGGCACGCTGGCGCCCGACGCCAATGGCATCACGGTCGTCGCCGTCGACAGCAAAGGCGCCGACTGGGTGAAAGTGAGCAAAGGCGGCGTCAGCGGCTGGGTGAATGCGAAATTCCTCGCCTATGAGGTCGGCACGCCGGTGCGGCTGACCTGCACCGGCACCGAGCCGTTCTGGAGCATGAATGTCGGCTATGGCTTCGCCGCCATGGAGTTCAACGGCGACAAGTCGAAGATCGCGCTGGACGAGCCGGAAACGCCGGCGGCGCGGCCGCAGCCCTGGCTGATCGCGGTGCACGGCAAGCCGGGCTTCCTCCTGGTCGGCAAGCCGGAGAAGAAATGCTCCGACGGGATGTCGGACAACACTTATCCCTATTCGATGCTGGTGCGCGCCGGCGACGTGTTCGCCGAAGGCTGCTGCAAGTAGCTCTGGCGCGGCACGGATTTTCGCTATGATGACGCCAGACAGACCGGAGATCCGCATGCGCATCGCCATCCTTTTTGCCGCCGCTCTTGCGATGACGAGCGCGGCGCAGGCCGCCGACGCCAACAACGGCAGGATCGTGTTCGGCCGCTGCGCCGTGTGCCACACCACGGCCAAGGGCGGCAGCAACGGGCTTGGCCCCAACCTGTTCGGCATCGTCGGACGCAAGGCGGCAACGGCGCCGAACTTCATGTATTCGGGCGCGATGAAGAATTCGGGCATCAGCTGGACGGCGGACAAGCTGAAGGCCTGGATCGCGGCGCCGGCGCGGCTGGTGCCGGGCACCAAGATGGCGTTCGGCGGCATCTCCAA
>CAYXMO010000587.1:0-2113 GCA_964465935.1 uncultured Rhizobium sp. | reverse complement strand
CCGTCCCAGAACGCCAGCGTCTTGATCGGGATCAGCGCCTGGTCGTGATACATGCACAGCGCCGCGTCGTAGCGCGCCCGCGCTTCTTCGTGGAACAGCGTGTCGGCGGACAGCGGCCCGCGCACGTCATGGCCCTTGGCCCTGAGCTGGCCGACAGCCGGCAGGATGATCGAACCGTCCTCGCCGCCCAGCACCCCGTCCTCGCCGGCATGCGGGTTGAGGCCCGCCACTGCCAGGCGCGGCGCCGCGATGCCGAAATCGCGCTTCAGCGCCTCGAGCACGATCTCGGCGGTCTCGACGATGGCGGCGGTGGAGAGCGCACTGGGCACCTCCGCCAGCGGCATATGAACGGTCTGCGGCACGACGCGCAGCGTGTCGCTCGCCAGCATCATCACGGCGCGCGGCGCCTTGGTCAGCGCCTGGAGGAATTCGGTATGGCCGGGATAGGGGAAGCCGGTCTGCATCAACACGGCTTTGTTGATCGGCGCCGTCACCACCGCCGCCGCCTCGCCGCGCATCGCCATGGCGACCGCGGTTTCGATGGCTTCGATCACCGCGGCGTTGTTGCTCGTGTCGGGCTTGCCGGCAACCCGTGACGCCTTCGCCTTGGTCGCGGCGACGTCGCCATCGAAGCCCTCGAACACGCTCGGATGGCCGACCAATCGCAGCGGATGCGATCCTACCCGTCCCTCAAAGTGCCGGAACGCGGCAACGGCCACTTCCGGCCCGATGCCGGCGGGTTCGCCCATGGTGATGAGGATGGGTGCGCTATTTGGTTTCGACATTGGCGTTGCGCCGCAGGTCGCGCATGTAGCGCCGCGACAGCATCGTGATCTGCTGGTCGAACAGGGTTTCTTCGACCTCCTGGCGCGACGGCAGCGCGTAGACCCGGGGCGGCGGCGGCGCGCGCTTGTCGCAGCGGACCATCATCTCGATGCCGGCCGGCGACATGAAGGGCGGCGTCGCCTCGCCCGGGCCCGCCTTGGCGATGGCGGCCTGAATCTCGGCGCTGAGGTCGGTGATCTTCAGGCCCATCTTAGCGAGGTCCTGGTAGACCAGGCCTTTCACCTGTTCCGCCATCTTCGGCAGCATGTCGCAGCCATTGACGTGATCGTGGACCTGCGCCGCGATCTTCATCACCGCTTCCATGACGTTCTTGGGCGGGTTCGGTCCCACCGGCAAGAGCAGCCGCGCCACCGTCAGCGGTCCGGTGGGCCGCGCCGTCAGCGCTGGATCGGGGATATGGGTGCCGATGCCTTCCTGGCGGTCGCGCAGGCCCAGGATGTAATAGCCGCCCGCCGAGCGGATCGGCTGCGTCACCTGGCCGGGCTCCAGCTTCTGCAGCGCCGCGTCGAGCTCGGCCGGCAATTGGCCCTGGTGCACCCAGCCCAGATCGCCGCCCGCCGCCGCGGTCGGGCTCTGGCTGAACTGGCGCGCCACGGTTTCGAAGCGGCCGCCGGCCTGGAGCTGGGCATAGACGTCCTGCGCGTCCTTCTGCACCTTGGCGTCGAGATCGGGATTGTCGACCGCCAGGAAGATCGACGACACCAGGAAGTGCGCCTTCTCCTTGCCTTCGCCCAGGCGCGCCAGCTCGGCATCGACGTCGGCGGGCGTGATGTTCACGCGGTCCTGGAATTCGTCCTGCACCGCCTTCTGCCAGGCGATCTGCACCGCGATCTGGCCGCGCAGCGTCGCCATGTTCACGCCGCCCTTTTCGAGCAGGTCGGTGAGCTGCTCCTTGGTCAGGTGGTTGTCGGCGAGGATGCGGTCGATCGACTTGTCGACGTCGGTCGGCGACACGGTGATGCTCTTGCGCCGCGCTTCCTGGATCTGGAGCTGCTCGGTCTCGAGCTGGCTGAGCACCTGGGTGCGCAGCTTGACGAGAATCTCCGGTGTCGCCGACAGGCCCGAAGTCGCGACGAACAGGAGGATGCGCTGGCGCAGATCGTATTCGGTGATGATCGCGTCGTTGACGACGGCGGCGACGCGGTCTTCGGGATTGGTGTCCGGCGGCGGTGCCGCGGCGGCAGCGTCGGCGCCGGCACCGCTGCTGCCGAGCGGGCGGGTGGAAGGCTTGGGCGGCGGCACATCCGCCGGCGGCGGGCCAGCGGGC
>CAYXMO010000586.1:0-2121 GCA_964465935.1 uncultured Rhizobium sp. | reverse complement strand
AAAAGGCGGCGGATGATAGGGAGGGGGTAGTCCAAGGGCAAGGCAAGCGCAATGGAGAAATGGGCGGGCTTTTTCACCGCCGAGCTGGGCGCTTCGGCGGCCCTGGCCGGCCTCGTCATCGTCGCCATCTCGATCAACATCGCCCGCATCCTCGCCGAGCCGACCTTGCCCGGCCGCGCCGCCGAGACCCTGGTCGCGCCGACCGGCGTCCTGGTCGCCTGTTCCTGCGCCCTGGTGCCGGGACAGCCGGGCTGGCTGTTCGGAGCCCAGATCGCCCTCACCGGCGCGGTCATGTTCACCGCGCCAGCCTCCATCCTGGTGCGCCTGCTGCGCTCGAAGGCCAAGATATCGCGGGGCTACATCGTCGGCCGCTCCGTGCTGGCGACGTTTTCCTGTGCGCCGTTCGTGGTGTCGGGCATCCTGCTCTGGGCAGGCGCGCCGCAGGCGCTCTATTGGATGGTCCCCGGCGTCGTCGTCTCGCTCGTCGCCACGGTGCTGAACGCCTGGGTGCTGCTGGTCGAGATTCTGCGTTGAGGGCCCACGTCTCTTGAGGAATGCATGCGTCAATTGATCGCCGGAAACTGGAAGATGAACGGTCTCGGCGCCGAGCTGCCGCAGATCGAGGCCCTGGCGCAGGCGTTGAAAGCGCCGGCTTGCGACATCCTCATCTGTCCCCCGGCGACCTTGGTCGCGCGCGCCGCCGCTGCGGCCAAAGGCAGCGTCGTCGCCATCGGCGGCCAGGACTGCCACGCCGAGGCCGCCGGCGCCTTCACCGGCGACACCAGCGCCGAGATGCTGCGCGACGCCGGCGCCAGCGCCGTCATCGTCGGCCATTCCGAACGCCGCCAGTACCACGGCGAAACCGATGCCATTATCGCCGCCAAGGCCAAGGCCGCCTGGCGCGCCGGCCTTCTCGCGATCGTCTGCATCGGCGAAACCGAAAGCCAGCGCGATGCCGGCAAGGCCTATGACGTCTGCAGGACCCAGCTCGCCGGCAGCGTCCCGCCCGGCGCGACGCCGGACAACACCGCGATCGCCTATGAACCCGTATGGGCCATCGGCACCGGCAAGACGGCGACCGCGTCGGACATCGCCCGGATGCACGCCCACATCAAAGCCCATCTCGCCGCGCCTTTGCGGATTCTTTACGGTGGCTCGGTAAAACCCACCAATGCCGCCGAGATCTTGGGCCTCGCCGATGTCGGCGGCGCGCTGGTCGGCGGCGCCAGCCTCAAGGCGTCGGATTTGCTTACAATTGTAGGGGCTTGCCGCAAGGCACCTTAACCCTGTCTTCCCACCGTTCCTTAACCCGCTGCATGGCATTTGTTACTCGATAGAAACGAATGCGGCGGACGCAGGCGTGAGCCGGCTCAACTTCGAATCCACGGAGACGTTGATCTTCGATCCCGTCGCGGCGAACCGCAACGCGACGCGCTCGGCGCTGTATTCGCTCGGATTCCGCCGCATCGAGACCGTCGCCTCGCTCGACGCCTTCGTCGACGGCATCCGCCGCCGCCCGCCCGATCTGGCGTTCTGCGAAGCCCAGGGCGGCAATGACGAGCTCTGCCGCACCATCCAGGAGCTGCGTCAGGGCGCCGCCGGCTTCAACCCGTTCATCGTCATCATCGTGACCGCGTGGGAAAAGTCGGCTGCGCTCGTCACCCGCGTGATCAATTCGGGCGCCGACGACCTCTTGCTGCGCCCGTTCTCGACGGCGCAGCTCGGCCACCGCATCGAGACCCATGTCGAGCGCCGCAAAGGCTTCGTCGTCACCAGCGACTATGTCGGCCCCGACCGCCGCAAGGACTTGTCGCGCCCGTCCAATGTCGAGCTGTTCGAGCCGCCGAACTCGCTCAAGATGAAGGCCAAGGACCGCCTCAGCGCCGAGGAGGCGACGCAGCGCCTCGACTCCGAGCTGCGCGCCGCCCGCGACGTGCTCAATTCGGAGAAGCTGCGCCGCGACGCCTTCCAGATTTCGATCCTGTGGCGGCTGATGCAGGAAGCGGTGCCCGGCTCCAAGTCGCATACGCAGGAATTGGCCAAGCTCGCCACCCTCGCCAAGGCGGTGGCGCGCCGCTGCCGCGACACCGACTACGAGACCGCGGTCGATTGGTGCGACTC
>CAYXMO010000585.1:0-2127 GCA_964465935.1 uncultured Rhizobium sp. | reverse complement strand
CGCTCGGCATCGTGCTGGCGAGTCTCCTGTTCGGCATCCTGCAGCAGGGCGGCACGGAACTTTCCTTCGACATCCCGACCATCACCCGCGACATGGTGGTGGCGATCCAGGGTCTCGTCATCCTGTTCTCCGGCGCGCTTGCCAACCTGCCGCGGCCCTGGCTGGAAGCGCCGTTCATCTGGTTCGCCCAGCGCCGCGCCGCCAAAGCGGAAGGGAGCGGCTGATGGACGATTTCCTCGCCGCCATCCTGCCCACGCTGGCCGGCACGCTGCGCGTTGCGACGCCGTTGATCCTGTGCGCCATGGGCGGATTGTTCTCCGAACGCAGCGGCGTCATCGACGTTGGGCTCGAAGGCAAGATGCTGGCCGCGGCGTTTGCCTCCGCCGCCATCGCGGCATGGACGGGTTCGCCCTGGGAAGCGTTGGCCGGCGCCATCGCGGTGGCCTGCACCATGGCGGCGCTGCACGGCTTCGCCACCATCACCCATCGCGGCAACCAGGTGGTGAGCGGCGTCGCGATCAACATCCTGGCATCTGGCCTCACCGTGGTGTTCGGCATCGCCTGGTTTCAGGCCGGCGGTCAGACCCCGGCGCTGCCGGACTCGGCGCGCTTCATGCCGGTGCTGGGCGGCTTCTCGCTGCTAACCTTTGTCGCGCTCGCCGCCGTGGCGCTGACCTGGTGGACGGTGGGCCGTACCCGCTTCGGCCTGCGCCTGCGCGCCGTCGGCGAGGCGCCGGAGGCGATCGATGCCGCCGGCATTTCGGTGACCTGGCTGCGCTACCGCGCCATCCTGATCTGCGGCGTCTTCACCGGCATCGCCGGGACGTATCTCGCGATCTCGCAGAATGCGAATTTCTCCCGTGACATGAGCGCAGGGCAGGGCTATATCGCGCTCGCCGCGCTGATCTTCGGCAAGTGGAAGCCGCTGCCGGCGTTCGGCGCCTGTCTGGTGTTCGGCCTGCTCGACGCGGTGGCGATCCGCCTGCAGGGCGTCAGCATCGCCGGCATCGGCGAAGTGCCGGTGCAGTTCATCCAGGCGCTGCCTTACGTGCTGACGGTGATCCTGCTGGCCGGCGTGATCGGCAAGGCGATAGCGCCCAAAGCGATCGGCGTGCCGTACGAGAAAGAACACTAAAATGAGCAAGCCGACGCCGGAAATGTTCGCTTTAGGCCGCCTGATGATGGAGCGGGCGCACGCGCCCTATTCCAATTTCCGCGTCGCCGCGGTGCTGAAGGGCGCGGGCGGCAAGCTCTATGCCGGCTGCAATGTCGAGAACGCGTCCTATCCCGAGAGCTGCTGTGCCGAATCCTCCGCGATCTCGGTGATGGTCGCCGATGGCGAGAAGGTGATTTCCGAAGTCCTGGTGATGGCGGTGGCCGACGATCTCGTCACGCCGTGCGGCGGCTGCCGCCAGAAGCTGCGCGAGTTCGCGAGCGATACCGTGCCGATCTATCTGTGCGCGCCGGAAGGGCTGCGCCACACCGTGACGCTGGGCGATTTGCTGCCGCTGTCCTTCGGGCCCGATCATCTCAAGAACACCGCGAAGCTCTAGATGCTCCCCCAGGAACTCATCCGCAAGAAGCGCGACGGCCATGCCCTGTCCGACGACGAGATCGGCGAGGTCGTCGCCGGCATCACCGACAACAGTTTCAGCGAAAGCCAGGTCTCGGCCTTCGCGATGGCTGTGTTCTTTCAGGGCATGACCACGGCGGAGCGCGTCGCCTTCACGCGCGCCATGACCCATTCGGGGCGGGTGCTGAGCTGGGACGATCACGCGCTCGGCGGCCCGGTGCTCGACAAGCATTCGACCGGGGGCGTCGGCGACAAGGTCTCGATTCCGCTGGCGCCGATCGTGGCGGCCTGCGGCGGCGTCGTGCCGATGATCTCCGGGCGCGGCCTCGGCCACACCGGCGGCACGCTCGATAAGATGGGCGCGATCCCGGGCTACCGCGTCGATCCCGACATCGAGATGTTCCAGCGCGTCACCCGCGAGGTCGGCTGCGCCATCATCGGCCAGACATCGGACTTGGCGCCCGCCGACCGCCGCCTCTACGCGGTGCGCGACGTGACCGCGACGGTCGAATCCATTCCGCTCATCTCCGCCTCCATTCTCTCCAAGAAGCTGG
>CAYXMO010000584.1:0-2128 GCA_964465935.1 uncultured Rhizobium sp. | reverse complement strand
CGCACGACAGTGCGATCATCCCGGACGCCGAAGGCGATCCGGGATCTCGTAGAAGGTTTATTGATTTCGGTTTCCAACCCAAAAAGGGTTGGAGGGGCAGAGGCGGTGGCCGGACTCGAGAGAGTTCGGCCACGCCCATTTCCGCTCAGTCGTCGCGATAAACCTTCTCGCGCCGCTCGTGGCGTTCCTGCGCTTCCAGCGACAGGGTGGCGATCGGGCGGGCGTCGAGGCGCTTCAGGGAGATCGGCTCGCCGGTCTCTTCGCAGAAGCCGTAGGAGCCGTCTTCGAGCCGGCGCAGCGCGGCGTCGATCTTGGCGATCAGCTTGCGCTGGCGGTCGCGGGTGCGCAGTTCGAGCTGGCGCTCGGCCTCGGTCGAGGCGCGGTCGGCGAGATCGGCATGCGGCACCGTCTCGGCCTGCAGGTTCTGGATGGTCTCGCGGCTCTCGCGCAGGATGTCTTCCTTCCAGCCGTTGAGCTTGCGGCGGAAGTATTCCCGTTGCCGCTCATTCATAAAGGGTTCGCTCTCCGACGGCCTGTAACCGGACGGAAGTTGGGTACCCATGCGCACTCCCCTTCGAACGATGGAACGCGTGAATTGAGGGCCGGGGTTATAGCGATGCCCCAGCCCCCGTCAATCGTGTTTCCTTAACGACGTTAACCGGCGGGAATAAGGCCGCGGGCCGGGCGCGTCCGGGGTGCGCGGGCGCGGGCCCAATCCACCAGTCCGGCCAGCGCGGCAAGGGCAAGATAGAAGCCAAGCGCGGTGTGCGCTTCGGCCAAGCCCGATTCGGGCGCCGGGCCGAAGGATCCGAATGCCTGCATCGCGGTCATCGCGGCGACGAAGGCCCAGAGCCAGCGGTCGCCGTTCGGGTTCCGGCTGGGAACCGCGCGGGCATAGACGATGGCGCCGGCGACCAGGGTCGCGATCTCGAGCGGAAAACTGATCCACAGGTTCCGCCACAGCCCGAACCCGACCTTGAACCCGTCGCCCCACAGTGGCAGGTCCTGGACATGGACCACCAGGTCCAGCAGCCAGTGCGAGAACACCGCGCCCGCGGCGACGGCAAAGAGCGCGGCGCGCCGCTCGCGGACGAACAGCGCGGCCACCGCCCCGAACGCGGCCGAGATCGCCAAGGCGCCCAGAACGCTGTGGGTGTAGGGCATGTAGTAGAGATCGAGCGCGCTGCCCTGGGTGAAGCCGGGCACGACGTGCAGCTTCTCGACATTGAGCATCACCAGCCCCGACCACATAACGTCGAGCCACTGCACCGCGAGGAACAGCAGCCATAGCGGCAAACGCTTCTCCGGGGCCTTCGCGGCCAGCGCTGCACCGTAATGTCCGATGAACATCTCAATTCTCCTTCGCGTTGCGGCCGATGCGGCCAAGATGGGTGAAGCCGAAGCCGCGCGCATATTTGAGGCCGTAGCCGAGGGCGCGGTCGAAGCCGACATGGGCGAGCCAGATCAGCGCGATGCTCATGGCCAGCGGCTGGTGCAGCGCGATGCCGGCGGTGGCCAGCGCCAGGGGGCCGAGCGTCGAATGCAGCGCGTTGTAGGCCAGCGCCCCGAAGCGGGGGCCGAACAGATAACCGGCGAAGCTGAGATCGGGGGTCAGGAACAGGATGGCGAACAGCTTCCAGTCGCCGCCGCTGCGCCCATACAGCGCCAGCGCGCCGCTCAGCAGCGCCAGGCCTTCCAGGCGCAGCATGCGGCGCACGCCGCCACGAACCCCGGGGTCGAATAGATCTGCGTCTGCCATCGCTGCCTCGCTTTCGCTAGGGAGAATGGGGCCGGACGATCTAAACGGGAATTGGCGAAGTTCGTCTCGCCGCTATGCGAATTCGTATAGGCGGTTCAAACCGGCTGCTTGCGGTAGACGAGGAAACCGGAACGCTCGGCGACTTGGTTGTACAGCACCATTGCCACCGCATTGCTCTCATGCGTCAGCCAATAGACGCGCTGCGAACCGGCGGCCTTGGCTGCGGCGTACACGGCCTCGATCAGCGCCCGCCCGATGCCGCCGCCGCGCGCGGCGCTGTCGGTGAAAAGATCCTGCAGATAGCAGGTGTCGTTCTTCAGGATCGTGCTGCGGTGAAAGAGATAGTGCACCAGGCCGACCAGCTTGCCG
>CAYXMO010000583.1:0-2135 GCA_964465935.1 uncultured Rhizobium sp. | reverse complement strand
GAGCTCGACGACGGCACCATCCTCTCCGAGTCGATCGCGATCTGCCGCTACTTCGAGGCGCTCCATCCCGAGCCGCCACTGTTCGGGCAGGGCGCCAAGGAGAGCGCGATCGTGGAGATGTGGCAGCGGCGGGTCGAGCTGCACCTGCTGCTGCAGGTCGCGCATGTGTTCCGCAACTCGCATCCGGCGATGAAGGACATGGAGGTGCCGCAGGTGCCGGCATGGGCGGAGGCGAACAAGCCGCGGGTCTTGGAGTTCCTGACGCTGCTCGACCGCGAGCTGAAGGACCGGAAGTTCATCGCGGGCGACCGCTACACGGTCGCCGACATCACCGGCCTTGTCGGCATCGACTTCATGAAGCCCGCCAAGCTCGCGGTGCCTGACAGCATGACCAATCTCAAGCGCTGGCACGCCGAGGTGTCGGCGCGGCCGAGCGCCAAAGCCTGACACCACGACGGTTGCCGGCACGCGTCGCATGCTGCGGCGCGGTCGGCGGCCGCTTCATCGCCAGCTTCATGACGGCATTCCGCCCGCCGAGGATGGACTCGCAGTCGCAATCTGCTCACAATCCAAAGTCGTTGAATTCGCAACTGAACGGCTGTTCAGCCGCAATTGCGCGCCGATTCCGCCGCCGAAGCGCTACAGTGATCTGCGATTCCTGGTGACGAAATCGGCCGCGAAAAATTGGGGGCGGCTGCGCCTAAAAGGGGACGTCCATGCGTCGGATTTGCTTGCTGTTGATCGGTGCGCTTGCGCTCGCCTGCCTGCGGGCAGGGCCGGCCGCCGCGCAACAGGCGGAAGCCCGTATTGCGCTCGTGATCGGAAACGCGGGCTATCAGACCGGCGCGCTCGCCACCGCGGCGAATGATGCAGGCCTCATCGCACAGACGCTGCAAGCCGCGGGCTTCGATGTGGTCGGCGCGCGCGATCTCGACCAGGATTCGCTGCGCCGGGCGTTTCGCGACTTCCACCAGAAGGCGCAGCAGTCCGGACCCAACACCGTCGCCTTCATCTACCTGGGCGGCTACGGGCTCCAGCTCGAGGGCGAGAACTATTTCGTCCCGGTCGATGCGCGGATCGCCAACGACACCGATGTCGCGGCCGAAGCGGTGCGCATCTCGGACTTCACGCGGCCGCTCGCGTCGCTGCGGCTGAAGGCCACGGTCGTCGTGCTGGACGCGGCGCGGCAGTCGCCGTTCAACGTGGCGGGCCGTCCGCTGGCCGGCGGTCTTGCGCTGGTCGAGCCTGATCCGGGCGTGCTGTACGCGTTCAATTCGGCGCCGGGCACCGTCGGTCCCGCCGGGCAGGGCGCCTACGGGCCCTACGCGCAGGCGCTGGCGGAGATGATCCGCGAGGGCGGCCTGCCGCTGCCGGCGATCTTCGACCGCGTGCGGCTCAGGGTGAATGACATAACCAAGGGCACCGAGGTGCCCTGGCATGCGTCCAAGGTGACGACGCAGGTGGTGTTCTTCGAGCGCGCCGCCGACGCGCCGCCGCCGCAGGTCTCGGTGGAGCAGACCGCCGCGATCCGCGCCAGGCCGATCCGCGATTTCGACGAGCGCGACGCCTATATCGCGGCGCTGGAGCGCGACACGCTCGACGGCTATCTCGATTTCCTCGCCGCCTATCCGCGCAGCCCCTACGCCAAGCGCGTCCATGCCATCGTTGCGGCGCGCCGCGAGGCGATCGTGTGGCGGCGGACGCGTTTGGTCGACACGCCGCAGGCCTATTGGTCGTACCTGCGCCGCTACCCGCGCGGCCCGCATGCCGGCGACGCGGAGCGCCGTCTCGCCTACCTCTCCGCCGCGCTCGAGCCGCCGCGCGCCTTCGCGATGGTGGACTATGACGTGCCGCCGCCGCCGCCCGATGACATCGTCTATGTCGAGCGGCCGGTGCTGATGTTCGACGATCCGGTCTACGCCCTTTCCCCCCCCCCACCACTCCCGCCGCCCCATGATCCTTGGGCGTCTCCCACGTCACCATCGCCTCGCCCGGTGGCAACACCTCCTCCGCCTGCGCCAGGTTCACCGGCGCATCGGGCGCCTCGCGATCCTCCCCGCCCACGTACACCACAAATCCGGGCTTGGAATTGCCCTGCTCATGGCTGAACGCGTACCGATTCGGAAACAACACCC
>CAYXMO010000582.1:0-2145 GCA_964465935.1 uncultured Rhizobium sp. | reverse complement strand
CGCCCGATCCCCAAACTGATCCGCGACGCCGGTTTCAAGGTAGAAGACATGGAGACCATGTATCTGCCCGGAACGCCGCGCTTCGCCGGCTTCAACTATTGGGGCAGCGCATCGAAGGGGTAGACGATGGAGCATTCCACCACGGTGGTGCCGGGCCGCATGACGGCCAGGCTGGACAAGCCCGTCGTGCTTTTCCTGATCGGTGCCCGCTTCAACAAGCTGCGCAACTTTCCCAGATATCTGTGGTTCGCCCGCACCATGCCGGCGATGCTGGCCGAACTGGAGAAGAAGCCCGACGCCGGACTCCTTTGGTACCGCACCTACATCTCCTGGCCGAACCTGATGGTGCAGCAATATTGGGAGAGCTTCGACAAGCTGATGGCCTATTCCGCCGACAAGGCGTCGGAGCATCGCCCCGCCTGGGCGCGCTACATGAAGGAGCTGGCCGATGACGGCTCGACCGGCATCTGGCATGAGACCTATCTGATCGAGCCGGGCAAGTTCGAATGCATCTACGGCAACATGCCACCCTTCGGCCTGGGCGCGGCGAGCAATCTGGTGAAAGCCGAAGGCCGCCTGGCCGCAGCAAAAGAACGCTTCGCCGCCTAGTTTACGGCCATGCAGGGACGCCGCACGCGAACGTGAAGCGGCGCACGGCTTGCTCCCTTGTCCGCCACCGAACCGCCCCATAGTTTTCGGGCGCATTCGAGGGGTATCCATCATGCTGAGCCGCCGTTCCGTTCTGAAAACCGGCGCCGCGACCGCGGCGACACTGGCCTTCGCGCCGCCCGTCCTGGCCGCCGACGACACGCCGAGCGCCAAGCTGAACGCGCTGTTCGACACCTTCGTCAACGAGCGGCTGGACCAGTCGCCGACCTTCGCCACCGGACTGGGCGTCGACACCGGCGCGC
Organism: uncultured Rhizobium sp.; assembly: GCA_964465935.1. Classification (GTDB taxonomy): domain Bacteria; phylum Pseudomonadota; class Alphaproteobacteria; order Micropepsales; family Micropepsaceae; genus Rhizomicrobium. The sequence continues at coordinate 1,234 of CAYXMO010000582.1, read as the reverse complement.
GCAAGCACCAGAAGAGCGAATTGGACGAAGCCTCGCTCGATTCGAATGTGAAGGGGCAGGTCCTGGCGGCAAGCCAGCTGGCTCGGCTGGAAGCGTTCGACCGCGCTTCGGTGAGCGGCGCGGATCGGGAGAGCTACGACGTCGTCACGTTCGGATTGCGCAACGCCGTGATCACCAATGCGCGCTATCCTTACGCCGGTGGCGGTGCCGGCGCGCCCTATGTGATCAGCCAGAAGAACGGCCTCTACAGCGGCATTCCCTCCTTCCTCGACAACCAGCACACGATCGAGACCAAGGACGACGCCGACGCCTATCTCGCGCGCCTGGAGCAGTTCGCGCTGCGCCTGGACGAAGAATCCGATGTCGTGCGCCATGACGTGGCGCTGGGCGTGATCCCGCCGGACTTCTGCCTCGACAACGCGCTGACGCAGATCAAGGGCCTGCGCGGCCAGCCGGCGGACAGCGCTTCGATGACGATGTCGGTGGCGCGGCGCACCAAGGACAAGAACATCCCCGGCGACTGGGCGACGCCGGCGGCGAAGATCCTGACCGACAAGGTCTATCCCGCGCTCGACCGCCAGATCGCGCTGGTCACCGACATGCGCAGCCACGCGACGCATGACGCCGGGGTATGGAAGCTGCCCGACGGCGAAGCCTATTACCGCGACAGCGTGCTGACCTGGACGACGTCGACGATGAGCCCGGCGGAGATCCACAAGACCGGCCTCGACATCATCAAGGATCACAGCGCCCAGATCGACGCGATCATGAAGAAGCAAGGCATGACCAAGGGCACGGTCGGCCAGCGCCTGCGCGCGATGTACAACGATCCCAAGATGATCTACCCCAACACCGACGCGGGCAAGGAACAGCTGATCGCCGATCTGAACGTCAAGGTCGCCGCGATCCGCGCCCAGCTGCCGGCCTATTTCGGCGCGCTGCCCAAGGCCGAGGTCACGATCAAGCGCGTGCCGAAGGAGATCGAGGCGGGCCAGGCCGGCGGCTACTACAACGCGCCGTCGCTCGACGGCAAAGTGCCCGGCATCTACTGGATCAATCTGCGCGACACCGCCGAACAGCCGCGCTGGCTGCTCTCGACGCTCTCTTACCACGAGGCGATTCCGGGACATCATCTGCAGCTCTCGATCCAGCGCGAAGCGAAGATGCCGCTGATCCGCAAGCTGACCTATTTCTCCTCCTATATCGAAGGCTGGGCGCTCTATGCCGAGCAGCT
>CAYXMO010000581.1:0-2147 GCA_964465935.1 uncultured Rhizobium sp. | reverse complement strand
ATCGATGGCCGCGTCGCGGGAATTTTCCGCAAGACCATAACCGAAGCCGATCCCGACATGGCGTTTCAGACCATCCAGAACGCGACGTTCAGTGCCTTCCTGACCGGCCAGCACGCCGCCCGCCTGATGCGCGAGAACACGCCCGACGCCAACGGCGCCAAAGGCACCATCATCTTCACCAACGCCAGCGCCGCGCTCAAAGGCTTTCCCGCCAGCGCCGCCTTCGCCATGGCCTGCCACGCCAAGACCGGGCTGGCGCAGAGCATGGCGCGCGAATTGATGCCGCAAGGCATCCATGTCGTGAACGTTCCGATCGACGCCGCGATCGGCTGGACCCAGGAAGACGGCAGCCGCGCCCATCGCCTTGCCGGAACGGCGGTCGACGACAACATGGCCGACCCGGACCATATCGCGCAGACTTATCTGCAGCTCCATCGCCAGCACCGCTCGACCTGGGCGTTCGAAGTCGTGTTGCGGCCCTGGGTCGAGAAGTGGTGAGGCGAGGCTGGCCGCGCCGGCGTTGACAGCACCCGCTGCGCGCCTAAACAGGCGCATGTATCGGCTCAACCCGATTCGCGCCGCCAAGCCGCGGCGCCCGCCGCCGGCGCTGTTCGCGGGCGCCACCGCCGCGTTCTGGATCGTGCTCGCGCTCGCCGCCGGCATCGGCGGCGGCCGCGCCGTCGCCGGCCTTCCGGTCCTGCTCTCGGCCATCGTGCCGCCCGGCGTCATCGCGGCGCAGGCCAGCGACGCGCCGCGCGAGCCCTTCGCGGCGCTGGAAGTGACCGAGGCCTTCGCGCCCAGCCGCTTCGCGCCGCAGGTGCTCTATCCGCTGGCCGCCGGCGAGTTCCCCGACTGGCTGACCGCACGCCGCGCCGATCCGCCGGCCGCCGCCGGACCGCCGGTCAAGAACCCGAAGATCGCCATCGTGATCGACGATCTGGGCGCCGATCTCGCCAGCACCGACCGCGCCGCCGCTCTGCCCAAGCCGGTGACGCTGTCCTTCCTGCCTTACGCCGACGCGACGCCCTGGCTCTCCGCCTCCGCCGCGCGGGCCGGACACGAGGTCCTCGTCCACATGCCGATGGAAGCGCAAGGCGAGCACAACCCGGGGCCCCAGGCGCTGACCACGGCGCTGCCGCCGGACGAGATCGTTCGCCGCCTCGCCGCCGCGCTCGCCCGCGTGCCCGATGCCGCCGGCATCAACAACCACATGGGCAGCCGCTTCACCGCCGACCGCGCCGCGCTGATCCCGGTCGCCGAAGAGCTCAGCCGCCGCCATCTGTTCTTTTTCGACTCCCGCACCACCCCGGCGACGCAGGTCGTCGGCGTCACGCATGCCTTCGGCGTCGCCAGCGCCGGGCGCGACGTCTTCCTCGACGACGAGCAGACCGCCACCGCCGTCGGCACCCAGCTCGAAGAGCTCGAAGCCCGCGCCCGCGCCTCCGGCATCGCCATCGCCATCGGCCATCCGCATGCCGTGACGCTGCAGGCGCTCGCCGCCTGGACTGCCCGCGCCGCGGCCCGCGGCTTCATCCTGGTCTCGCTTTCGGAGGCGATCCGGCTCAAGACCGAGCGCGAGGTACGCCTATCTCTTTCATCCGCCGCCGACCGGCGATAGGCCGCAAGAATATTTTTTCGCGCTGGCCGCAAGGCATCGCTGATCGCATCTGAGTGCAACAGCGAACACCGCTTTTCGCCGCCGAGTCCGCGGCTTTTTGCGAAATCGCGTGTGGATAGTGCGTGTACGGAATTATTTTCGAACACCCCTTGAACCGAGTCGGTCCAAGCACCAATTCACCCATATCCCCACAGCTGCGAACCAAGAGGAGCGAGAAATTTTCTTGCGCTACTGCGAACCCACGATTCAACGAACGCCCGGACTCCGTGTCGCGCCGCCTCACTGCCCGCGTTTGCCCGCGGCCGCGAAGCGCACCGCTTCCTCCGCCGCGCGCATCAGCGCCGCCGCCTTGCTGACGGTTTCCTGGTACTCGGCTTCGGGCACCGAATCCGCCACCACGCCGCCGCCGGCCTGGACGTACATCGTGCCGTCCTTGACCAGCGCCGTGCGCAGCACGATGCAGGTGTCGAGGCTGCCGTCGGCGCCGAAATAGCCGACCGCGCCGGCATAGACCGCGCCGCGCTTTTCC
>CAYXMO010000580.1:0-2152 GCA_964465935.1 uncultured Rhizobium sp. | reverse complement strand
TGCGGGCTGAGGCGGCGCCATCGCGTCGAGCATGGCGAGATTCTTGGCGATCCGCGGATCGTTGGAGCCGCCGGCCTGCGCCTGCAGCATCAGCGTGCGCGCGGCCACGGTGTCGCCGGCCATCATCCGCGACATCGCATAGTTGTTCAGGATCGCCGGCTCGCCCGGCTTCAGGCCCAAGCCGCGGTCATAGGCGAGCTTGGCGTTGGTATGATCGCCCAGCTGGTCGTAAGCGACGCCGAGCGCCGAATAGAGCGTCCAATCGGCCGGCTGCAATTCGATGGCGCGGCGCAGGAACTGCACCGCGTCGGGCATGCTGCCCTTTTGGACGAGAAGCTTGCCGTATTCGCCGACCACGCGGCTGTCGTCGGGCGCCGCCAGCATGAGCTGGCCCAGGATGCGCGTCGCGCCGTCGAGATCGCCGCTGGTGCGCAGCAGCTGCGCCTGGCGCACCGCGGTGGCGAGGTCGGCGGCCATCGGCGTGTTGTCGGCGGCGGCCCGCGGCGCCGGCGGCGCCACGGCGTCGTCATCGCCGCCCAAGGCGCTGCAGCCGCACAGCGCGCTCGCGCACAGCGCCAATCCAACGATCCGGGCAAGGCCACGCATGGGAATTTCCCCAACAAGACGGTTCGTCGCCAGTGTGGGGCAGGGCGGGTCAACAAACCCTTAAGTATATTGCGGCATAACAAGTCAAAGGCTCCGGGACCGCCGGCTGCCGCGCGTGGGTCTTGGGGCGCCCGGTCTTTTTGGCGAAACGTCCAATTCCTGACGCAATGAAGGGCTTGAGTGCGCGCCATGGTTTTGCGTCGCGTCGCAGGGATGGCATTTGCCGGCCTGGCCATCCTGGTCCTCGCCGCGTTGATGCTTGCCGTTAACTTCGGCACCGCCCGGGCCCTGTCGCAGCGCATCTCGTTCCAGATCCTCACCGGTTCCACCGGCGGAACCTATTTTCCCGTCGGTCAGCTCATCGCCGGCCTGATCAGCCATCCGCCCGGCGTCGACCGCTGCGAGCGCAGCCCGGTCTGCGGCCCCGACGGGCTGATCATGAGCGCACGGACCTCCGACGGCGCCGTCGCCAATGCGCTCGCGGTGAATGACGGCCGCGCCGAGTCGGGCCTGGCGCAAGGCGACGTCGTCGCCCAGGCGGTCGCCGGCCAGGGCCCGTTCAAGACCGCCGGCAAGCAGTCGGCGCTGCGCGTGATCGCCAGCCTGTTCGGCGAGGACGTTCATCTCGTCGTCGCGCGCAACGCGAAAATCGCCAGCGTCGCCGATCTGAAGGGCAAGCGCGTCTCGCTCGGCGCCGAAGGCTCGGGCACCAGCGTCACCGCGCGCGCCATCCTCGCCGCTTACGGCATCGCGGAGCGCCGGCTGAAAGCGCAGCACAACGCCGCCGATATCGATGCCCAGCTTCTGCAGCACGGCCAGATCGACGCCTTCTTCATGGTCGGCGGTGCGCCGGTGGCGCTGGTCGACGATCTGGTGTCGCGCGGCGTCGCCAAACTGGTGCCGATCGACGGCAAGGGCGCCGCCAAGCTGGTCAAGGCAAATTCCAGCATGACGCAGGACACGATCCCGGCCGGCACCTATCGCGGCACGCCCGCCACCGCGACGGTAAGTGTGCGCGCGGTGTGGATCGTCAATGCCCAAGTCTCCGATGCGCTGGTCTACGGCATCGCCAAGGCGCTGTTCAGTCCCGACAACCGCGCGGCGCTCAAGGCGGGGCACCGCGCCGCCGGCGCCATCCGCCTCGATACCGCGACGCTGGGCTTGCCGGCGCCGCTGCATCCCGGCGCTCTGCGCTTTTATCGCGAGAGCGGCGTCAAACCGAACAAGATCTAGGCGAGTCCGGCCTCCACTTCCTTTTGCGCCGCTGCGCCCCAGTCGCGCATCGCGGGCAGCGCCATCATCCGTTCCATATAGGCCTTGATCGGCGCCGGCACCGCCACGCCATAGGTGGTAAAGCGCGACACCACCGGCGCATACATGCAATCGGCGATCGAGAACCCGCCGAACAGGAAGCCGCCGGCGGCGCCGAACCGGTCCAGCGCCGCGCTCCACGCTTCGCGGATGCGCGCGATCTGCGCCTCGGTTTCCGGCCGCAGCGCCGGCAGCGGCAGCCGCCGCGCGAAGTCCATCGACAGCTGGTCGCGCA
>CAYXMO010000579.1:0-2153 GCA_964465935.1 uncultured Rhizobium sp. | reverse complement strand
AGGATGCCGGGCTCGAACGCCGGCACCGCGCCCGAGGAATTGCCGAAGCTGACCAGCAGGCCGCGCACGCTCAAACAATCGAGCGAGCCGGCGAAAGTGTCCTTGCCGATCGAATCGTAGACCACCGGCACGCCCTCGCCGCCGGTCAGCGCCCGCACCTGCTTGGGCCAGTCGGGATCGCGCGAGATCAGGACATGGGCGCAGCCATTCTCCTTCGCCAACGCGATCTTATCCTGCGAGCCTACGGTGCCGATCACGCTGACGCCCAGATGCTTGGCCCATTGCCCGGCGATCAATCCGACGCCGCCGGCGGCGGAATGAAACACGATGGTCTGGCCAGCTTTCACCGGATAGGTGCGCTTGAGCAGATACTGCGCCGTCATACCTTTGAGCATCGCCGCCGCGGCGGTCTCGTCGGAGACGCCGGCGGGGATCTTCACCAGGCGGTCGGCCGGAATGTTGTTGGCGTCGGAATAGGCGCCCATCGCGCCGGCATAGGCGACGCGGTCGCCTTCCTTGAGCGTCGTCACGCCGCTGCCCACCGCTTCGACCACGCCGGCAGCTTCGCTGCCCAGGCCCGAGGGCAGCGGCAGCTTGTAGAGCCCGCTGCGGTGATAGGTGTCGATGAAGTTCACGCCGATGACGCTGTGCTTGACCCGCGCCTGCCCCGGCCCCGGCGGCGGCAGATCGACGTCGACATAGCCCAGCACCTCCGGCCCGCCGGTCTTCTCGAAACGAATGGCTTTCATGGTGACCTCTTGGTTCTGCGAGACATTTTGCTGACGGCGCGGGTTGCTCGACCGAGCTCTGGTAACCGACGCGACTGGCGATGTGAATGCGACTTGCGAAAATGCGCGTTCAACCTTCGGCAGATGGATCGGCTTCGTTGCCCTTCGGTGGGAGCAATTTGAGATCGTATTCGCGTCGCATCAGACGAAGCTGGGCGATGACGAAGCTTCGGATTACTTCCGAGTGACTATCGCCTTCCACCTGCAGGGCAACCAACTGATCCAACTGATACCGCGCGCTTGCCGGCAGCGTGGTCCATAGCTGATTGTTTTTCTTGCCCTTTTTCTTTGCAAATTTGCTGGGCATGCGCCCGAACTTACCCACCGAATTCAAGTATCTTTACCCGAATGATACTTGGCTCTGGAGTCGGAATCTGGCATACAAGATGTAGCGTGAGCGACACGGTGAATCTCCCAGCCGTAGCACGGTCGAACAGACCGGAGCGCCATGAGGGAACGGGGAGTCCCCTCCTCACGCTGCCCTACTTCCCAGGTTGAGCCAGGCTCTCGAAACCGCTCTGCATGCGAACGAGCTTGTTCAGCCGTGCCGCTCGCTTGGCGAGTCGGCGTGCCTCGCGAAGATGGATCCTGTGAAAGGTGGAGACGTATATGTCGCCGGACTTCGTCGCCTTGAGAACAAGCTGATAAGCCGACTGGTCTTTGCTTGATGCTTCGATCCACCAAAGTTCGAGCAGTCCGTGTCTGCGTCCGATCGCCATAAAGCCTTTGAGCAGAAGGGTGGGAAGGTGACGATAGTGCGAGAAATTTATCTCGCCGTGCTTGTCCAGCAGCTTAATCAGCGTGTAATCGGAAAACAGGATTCGCGCGCCGGCTTGCGCGCCCAAATGCTTGGCGATGACACTGTCCGCTAGTCCCGCCTCGACCGGACCGAAGTTCACGCCAAATATGTAATTCGCTAAAGCGACATCATCCATTCGAATGCGTAGCTCGCCGCAATATTCTGATGTACCGGGCCGTTCACCCTGGATACCGCGAGCAGGAGGCTAAGCTATTTTGCCGGCATGAGCACCGCTTCCAGCGCGTCGTACTGCGCCTTGCGGAAGCCGCTGACGATGCCGGTCTTGGGTCCCAGTTCGAGCAGCTGGTCGCTGCCCGGCGTGTAGGCCGGCCAGGCCTCGCCGTCGCACGCCGGCTTGCCGGTCTTGGCGAAGCCTACCCAGCACGAATGCACAAGATGCTCCATGGCGCGGTCGTCGTCGCCCAGCGTGATGCCGAAGCGGCTCGCCAGCGCGCTGCCGGTCGAGAACACGTACGGGATTTCGGAACCGTGCGCCGCGCCCGGCGCCATGCCGCGCCGCATCGAGGCGACATAGGAGAAGTGATAGAGCCATGACGGCGCGCCGC
>CAYXMO010000578.1:0-2157 GCA_964465935.1 uncultured Rhizobium sp. | reverse complement strand
AGCGCCTCGGCCACGCGCCCGATGCGCGCCTCTTGATCGTCAATTGCGACGACATCGGCTCCTCCCACGCCGCCAATGTCGCGTCCGAGCGCGCCATGCGCGAGGGCCTGGCGACCTCCGCGACGCTGATGGTGCCGTGCCCTTGGGCACGCGAAGCGGCCGAGCGCTTCGCCGGCCTCGATGTCGGCATCCATCTGACGCTGACCGCGGAGTACCCGGCCTACCGCTGGCGCGCGCTCACCGGCGCGCCGTCCCTGCGCGACGCCCAAGGCTATCTGCCGCGCACCGCCGCCGAGCTGTGGGCCCAGGCCGATCCGATGGACGTCGAAGCCGAATGCCGCGCCCAGATCGACCAGGCGCTCGCCTGGGGCGTCGACATCACCCATCTCGACAACCACATGGGCACGCTGCAGGTGAACGCGAGGCTGTTCCCGATCTACGTCAAGCTGGCGAAGGAATACCAGCTGCCGCTGCGCATGGCGGGACAAAGCGCCGACGCCCGCCTCGGCTTTGGCGGCCGCGCCCAATGCGACGCAGCCGGCATTCTCTACCCCGATCATTTCAGCTTCCAATGGGGCACCGAAACGGTGGAGATCTTCGACCGCTACCTCACGGCTCCGCGCGCCGGCGTGATGGAGGTGATCCTGCATCCGGTGGAAGACGGCGAGGAGCTGCGCGCCTACGACAAGACCGAATATGCGATCCGTATCCATGACGGCCTCTTGAGCCGCGATCCGGTCATGAAGGACAGGCTCGACGCCGCGGGCGTGACGCGCATCAGCTTCCGGGCCTTGCGCGACGCGATGCGGCCGGACCGGCGGCGGCAGCTGGCATGAAAGTCGATGCCGCGTTCGCGGATGCCGTCGCCGGCGCCGACGCCGTCACCTTCGTCCGCGCGCTGGCGGCGCGCTGGCCGCGACGGGACCGCTTCGCGTTTGCCTTCTATGAGCCACGTCCGGGCCTTGCCGCGCGATTGCCGAAAATCGAACCGCGCCAGTTCTTCGCCCTGGACGGCGATGGCCTTCTCGCCCTGACGCATGGCGACGCCGATGTCCTCGTAAGCAAGATCGTCGGCCGCCTGATCGACGGCAAGGAAGTCCGCGCCCAGCTGAAATTGCAATGGCACGAGGCCGGCGTGGTGGCGCAGCGGGGCGTGTCGGTGCTGGTTGACCCGCCGCCCGGCCAGGCGATCGCGTTTTGCTCGGCCCTGCGGCTCGCGGCTGGCGGCCACCGCCATTTTCCGCTGCTCGATTTTCGCGTTCCCGCGCCGCCGCGCGACGACTCTGCCGCCAACCGGCGCGTGCTGGAGCTGCTCGACAAGGCGTTGCGGGCGATCGAGGCGCCGCCGGGCGCGCTTTTGCGCTCCGGCGCCTCGTTTCACTATTACGGCTGCCGGGCGCTGAGCTTGAGCGCGTGGCGAAGGATCTATTTCCGCGCCCTGCTGCTGGAGCCTTTGGTGGACGTACGCTATGTCGCCCACCGCCTGCCTTCCGGACGGGCGACGCTGCGCCTGACCTCCGCTGAGGGAAAGACCGAGACGCCGCAGGTCGTCGCGGTGCTCGGCGACAAGGGCTTGCTGTTCTGCGGCGATTAGGTTTGCGAGGCCGCTCGCGCCGGCGCCGGCCGGCGCCTAGCGCTTCTTGCGCCCGATCCCCAGCTGTTCGCGCCACAGCTTCGCCGGCACTTCCTCAACCGCCCCTTCGGCGAGATGGCCCAGATGAAACGGCCCGTACTGGATGCGGATCAGCCGCGCCACTTTCAGCCCCAGCCGCTCCATCAGCCGTTTCACTTCGCGGTTCTTGCCTTCCTTCAGCGTCACCGTCGCCCAGGAGTACATCCCTTTGCTGCGCTCCAGATCGGCGATCACCGGGCCGTAGGTCACGCCGTCGATCGTGATCCCGGTCGCCAGCTTGTCGAGATCGGCTTGCGTCACCTTGCCGAACAGCCGGGCGCGATAGGAGCGCTGCCAGCCGCTCGCCGGCAGCTCCAGCCGCCGCGCCATGTCGCCGTCATTGGTCAGCAGCAAGAGGCCTTCCGAGTTGAAATCCAGCCGCCCCACCGACACGACGCGCGGCAGATGCTTGGGCAGGTTGATGAACACCGTCGGCCGCCCTTCCGGGTCCTTGTGCGTCGTCACCAGGCCGGAGGGTTTGTGAT
>CAYXMO010000577.1:0-2166 GCA_964465935.1 uncultured Rhizobium sp. | reverse complement strand
CCATCATCAGCATCATCTTGTAGGGCCCAAAGCCGGCGCCGGCCTCGGCGAGCGGGTCCTGGATCATGATGGTGGGCTCGGACGAGAAGGCCTGGAAATTGCGGTCAACGTCCCAAACGTCGGCGAACCGCGTCACCGCCCAATAGCCGGGACCGTTCGGCTCCTCCTGGAAATGAACGGGATCGTTGGCGCGCAGCCAGTCGTATTGCGCATGCGGATGGCCGGCGGCGAAGCTGCCCGGATCGAACAGATCGATTTTCATCGTTTTGCTATCCATTTTCGTGGCCAATCTAACCGCCGTCATGGGCAGCCTTGAGCCGCCCATCCATCGCGCCCGCGTCTGCGGGCGCACAAAAGTCTCTTCGGCGCGCCGACGCGCGCCGGATGGATGGCCGGGTCAAGCCCGGCCATGACGGATGTTGTTTTAAGCATTGACATTGGACGCCAACCCCGTCGGCTTGCCGTCGACGATCTGGTCGAGATATTCGCTGAGGCCGTAACCGGTCAGGCCGTTGCAGGTGTACTGCGTCATGCCTTCGGTGATGCGGGTGTTGAGCTCCTTGCCATCGGGAGTCTTGCGCCGGTTGCGCAGCGGGATCAGGGACATGACTTTGCCGGTGACTTCATAGGCCGCGCCGCTCTCGGTCTTCACCTTGGCGCGCAGTGCGGTCTGGTACCAGTTCTCGTCCCAATCGCTGTCGATCTTGCACTCTTTGATGAGGTCGTATTTGCCGTCCTTCAGCACCATGCCGCCTTCGCGCGGCTTGCCTTCGGTGCCGGCGACGATGGAGAGCATCATCGCGAAGTCCTTGCCGAAATTCATCGGGCACCAGCGATACCAGTTGATCGCCTGCCAATAGCGCGGGCCCCAGCTCTTGTCGCGCAGGCCGTAGCCGCTGACCTCGAAGGTCTCGTCGCCGAGCGTGAAGCTGCCTTTGGCCGCCATGTGCTGCTCGTAATGCGCCTTGGCGAAGGATTTCTCCGGATCGATCGGGAGGGGCGTGCCGTCTTCGCGCACGGTCTCGCCGCCGAACATCGGCGAGACGCCTTCATAATCGAGCGCGACCTTGCAGGCGACTTGCGGGTTGTTCTTGAAGGCGGTCGAGGGCTCGGCCATCTCGAACGGGCGCGACAGGAGCAGCGCCTTGCCCTCGTAAGTGACGCGCAGCTTCTTGAACGGCTCGACGACATCGATGCGCATGCCGCCGGCGTTCATCGCCTTGTTGTCCGCGATCTTGGGACGGCCATACATGAAGGCGACGCGGCCGTCGGGGAGATAGAGGCAGACCGTCATCTCCGCCTGGCCTTCGTTCGGCCGGTTGCCCAGCCGGAACCAGCCGCCGATCAGCCTCGCCGGATCGAACACGTTGAAGTACATGCTCTCGTTGTAGTTGGAGGCGGCGTCGGGCGTGTGGGTGTATTCGTCCTGCGGCTCGAGCCGGACCTTGAATCCCGTTGGCGCTGCCATCTTCGGCCTCCCGATTTCGTTTTGACGATTGTGCGAGCATCGCTTGGGCCCGCGCAATCGCGTTGTGAGGGGCGCGCGCACTTATTAGAGTGGCGCCAAAAGAGCGCCGGGGCACCGCTTCCCCAGCGTCATCCTCGGGGAGCATGCGATGGCTTGGAATTTCGGCGACATCCTGGACGCCATCGAGACGGTGCTGCCGCCCGACGCACCGGCCTTCGTGCACGGGACGCGAAGGATCACCTGGGGCGAGACCTCCAAGCGGACCAACAATCTCGCCCGCGCCCTGATCGCGCGCGGCGCCAAGCCCGGCGACAAGGTCGCGTTCTACATGCGCAACCGTCCGGAATATTGCGAGACGCTGGCGGCCAGCTTCAAGGCGCGGCTGACCCATGTGAACGTCAACTACCGCTATGTCGCCGACGAGGTGTTCTACATTTTCGACAATTCCGACGCGCAGACCGTGGTCTACGGTTCGGAATTCCGCGACATCATTTCGCAAATTCGCCCGCGCCTGACCAAGGTCCAGACCTTCGTCGAGGTCACCGATGGCGGCGTGGCCGCGAACTTCGCGGAGGATTTCGAGGCGCTGTGCGCGCAAGGCGACGGCTCGCCGCTCGGGATCGCGCGCTCGCCCCAGGACGAGTTCTTCATCTACACCGGCGGCACCACCGGCATGCCCAAGGGCGTGATCTGGGCGC
>CAYXMO010000576.1:0-2166 GCA_964465935.1 uncultured Rhizobium sp. | reverse complement strand
AAGAGGTCGCGCCGTTCCCGGTCGGCAAGGTGTTCTTCGCCAATTCCGGCTCGGAGGCCAACGACACCCAGGTCAAGCTCCATTGGTACGCCGCCAATGCGCGCGGCCAGACGGCGAAGAAGAAGATCGTCTCGCGCACCAAGGCCTATCACGGCGTGACGCTGGCGAGCGCGTCGCTCACCGGGCTCGCGAACAACCACCGCTCGTTCGACCTGCCGTTCGACTTCGCGCGCTTCGCCGATTGTCCGCATTACTATCATGGCGCGCAGGACGGCGAGAGCGAGCTGCAATTCTCCGCCCGCATGGGCGCCAATCTCGACGCGCTGATCCAAAAGGAAGGCCCCGACACCATCGCGGCGATGATCGCCGAGCCGGTGATGGGCGCCGGCGGCGTCATCGTGCCGCCCGAGGGCTATTTCGACGCGGTCGTGCAGGTGCTGGCCAAGCACGGCATCCCGCTGATCGCCGACGAGGTCATCACCGGCTTCGGGCGCACCGGCAACTGGTTCGGCTGCGGCACCTATTGTATCGAGCCCGACAGCATGTCGATCGCCAAGGCGCTGTCGAGCGCTTATCTGCCGATCAGCGCTGTGCTGCTGTCGCCTGAACTGTCGGACATCGTCGAGCAGGAGTCCGGAAAGATCGGCACCTTCGGCCACGGCTTTACCTACACCGGCCATCCCGTCGCCGCCGCGGTGGCGCTGCGCACCATCGAAATCTACCAGCGCCGCGACCTCATCGGCCATGCCCGCCACGTCGCGCCGCTGTTCCAGCGGCGGCTGAAGGCGCTGGCGGCGCATCCCTTGGTCGGCGAGGCGAACGGCGTCGGCCTGATGGGCGCGGTCGAGCTCGTCGCCGACAAGGCGGCGAGACGCAATTTCGAACCAGCGAAACAGGTCGGCGCCACGCTGATGAATTTCGCGCAGGACGAGGGCCTGATCGTGCGCGCCCTGCTCGGCGACCGCGTCGCGCTGTGCCCGCCGCTGGTGATCAACGAGGCCGAGATCGGCGAGCTGTTCGACCGCCTGGAACGGGCGCTGGCCAAGACGCTCGACTGGGCGGCGCGGGAAAAACTGGTCGTCCATGGCGGGGCTTGACCCGGCCACCCATCGCACGAAGGCGAAGTCCATGGTAGGAAGAAGTAGCAATTCTTCCTACCGGAGCCGCCATGGCCAGCAAGGTCCAGAAAATCTCCATCGCCCTGCCCAAGCAGATGGTGAAAGACATCCGCTACGCCGTCGACAGCGGCCAGTACGCCTCGGCGAGTGAAGTGGTGCGCGAGGCGGTGCGCGAATGGCAGGGGCCGGACAAGCGCCCCTTCCCGCCGAACTATCCCTATGCGGCGAACATGGACGAGCTTCGGCGCATGGTGCGCGAAGGCATCGAGTCCGCCGATCGCGGTGAGTTGATTCCTGCGGAGAAGGTCTATGCCGAGCTTAGGACCAGGTTCGGAACCTCGGCGAAGAAGAAATCGAAACGGCCGTGACGACCGTCCACTACACGTTCAGGGCGCGCCTGGACCTCATCGAAATCGGCAGGTACATCGATGCCGATAGTCCCCGCAACGCCGACATCTTCATCGCGAAGTTGGAAGCCAAGGCGAGCAAGATCGCCCTCTGGCCCAAAATCTATACCCGCCGCGACGAGTTGGAGCCCGGCTTGCGTTCGGCGGCCTTCGGCAATCATCTGATCTTCTTCCGCATCGTCGACGACGGAATCGAAGTGGTTCGTGTGACGCACGGTGCTCGCGACCTTAAGCGCCTGTTCGAATCGTAATGTCGCATACTCGCCAATCCCTCGCCGACGACTGCCGCCGCCTCGGCCTTGCGCCCGGCGACATCGTGATGGTGCATGCCTCGGTGCGCGCGGTGGGGCCTGTCATCGGCGGGCCGGACCAGATCCATCTCGCGGTGTGCGACGCCATCGCCCCCAGCGGCACGATGACGATGCTGCTGGGCTGCCCCGACGGATATGACGATGTCGGGCGCGGCCACCTGACGGCGGCCCAGGAAGCGCAAATCCTGGCGCATCAGCCGGCCTTCGAGCCGCATGCCACCCGCGCCAACCGCGACGTCGGCACGCTGGCGGAGTTCTTCCGCACCTGGCCGGGCACGGTGCCGTCGCACAGCGTCTCGGTGCGGATGGGCGCGCGCGGCGCCCGCGCCG
>CAYXMO010000575.1:0-2166 GCA_964465935.1 uncultured Rhizobium sp. | reverse complement strand
TTCACATTGCCGCGCAGCGTGTTGATCTCGCCGTTATGCGCGATGAAGCGGAAGGGATGCGCCAGCTTCCAGGACGGGAAGGTGTTGGTCGAGAAGCGCTGATGCACCAGCGCCAGCGCCGACTTGGTCAGCGGGTTCTTCAGGTCGAGATAGAAACGTCCGACGTCGGGCGCCAGCAGCAGGCCCTTATAGACCACGGTGCGGGTCGAGAAGGACGGCATGTAGAACTGCGCGATGCCCGGCAGCTTGTGCTTGTCGGCGAGTTCCTTGAGCGGGTTCTGGGTCTGCTTGCGGATCGCCAGCAGCTTGCGCTCGAACGTGTCCTGGTCCTTGACGTCGGCACCATGCGCGACGATCGCCTGGCGGATCACCGGCATCTGGTCGATCACGGTCTTGCCCAGCCCGGCGGGATCGGTCGGCACGTCGCGCCAGCCGACCAGGCGCTGGCCCTCGGTCTTGATGAAGCGCTCGAAGCGCTTGACCACGATCTCGCGGGCCGAGGCGTCCTGCGGCAGGAAACACATCGCGACGGCGTAGTGACCGGGCTTGGGCAGGCTCACCCCGGCGCCCTTGGCCCAGTCGCGCAGCAACGCGTCCGGGGTCTGGATCAGGCAGCCGGCGCCGTCGCCGACCAAGGGGTCCGCCCCGACCGCGCCGCGGTGGTTCAGATTGATGAGGACCTGGAGTCCTTGAGCGATGATTTCATTGGATTTTTCGCCCCGGATGTTGGCCACAAAGCCGACGCCGCACGAGTCATGCTCGTTGCGGGGGTCATAGAGACCCTGTTTCGTCGGTTGTCCGAACATCTTCCGTCACATCCATACCCGGAGGAGCGCAATCAACGTGCGCCAGTGGGCTCTAACTAGACCATATATTTCCAAAGGACAATATGGTGCGGCGCACACATAGCTGGGGACGAAACAACGCAGGTCTAGGCTGACTGCGCCTCGGCCAGCGCGTTGCGCTTCAGCCGGACCGTCACCCTGGTCCCCTGGCCGACGGCGCTCTCAATATGCAGCGCGCCGCCATGCAGCTCGACGAAGCTCTTGGCCAGCGGCAGCCCCAGTCCGGTGCCTTCGTATTTGCGCTCCAGCCGGTTGTCGACCTGGCCGAAGGCGGTCAGCGCCACCTGGACATCCTGCGGCGACATGCCGATGCCGGTGTCGGCGATCGAAGCCACGATCATGTCGCCGTCGCTCGACGCGTCGACCGCGATCCGCCCGCCGGCCTCGGTGAACTTGGCGGCGTTGGAGAGCAGGTTGAGGAAAATCTGGCGCAGCTTGGCGGCCTCGCCGAACACCGGCAATTCCCGGTCGAGGCCGGACACGGCGAGTTCGAGCCGCGCCTCGGCACATTGCTCGCGCACGATGCGCACGCAGTCCCGTAGAACATCGGAAAGATCGATCGCCTGCGGCTTGATCTCCATCTTGCCGGCGTCGCTTTTTGAGAGGTCGAGCACCGAATTGATGACCTCGAGCAGATGGCGGCCCGAACGCATGATGTCGGTCGAATATTCGACATAGCGCGGATTGCCGAGCGCGCCGAAAATCTGTCCCGACAAAATCTCGGAGAAGCCGATGATGGCGTTGAGCGGCGTGCGCAGTTCGTGGCTCATATTGGCGAGAAAGCGCGATTTGGCGGCGCTGGCGGCTTCGGCGTCCTGCTTGGCTTGGCGGAAGCTCTCTTCGCGCTGCTTGATGTCGGTGAAGTCGCTGACGAAGACGATCTTGCCGCCTTCGCTGGTCGGGTTGACCGAGACGCGCACCCAGCGCCCATCGCCCAGGCGATGCTCGCCGTTCTCTTCCGACGGCCCGTTCAGAAATTCGTCCTGGCCGGCGAACTGCGAATGAATCAAGGCGTTGACATAGCGGTAATGGGCGCCGGGCACGAGTTCATCGGCCACGCCGGGGAAGAAGCTGCGCAACCGGCTGTTGAGCACCACGATGTTGCCGCCGCCGTCGACCAGCATGACGCCTTCGTCGGAGGTTTCGAGCGCGTCGGTCAGGCGGCCCTCGGCGGAGGCGGCGCGCGAGGATTCGCGCTCGACCATGCCGCGGATATTGTCCTGCATCACCGTCATCGAGCGCAGCAAAGTGCCGGTCTCGTCGGCGCCGCCGGCCGGGATCGGGGTTTCGAACTCGCCGCCGGCGATGCGGTCGGCGACCG
>CAYXMO010000574.1:0-2170 GCA_964465935.1 uncultured Rhizobium sp. | reverse complement strand
AAGGCGGCGAGGGCGGCGGCTTCAAGAACCCGCGCGAGGTCGCGACCATGGTGCTGCTCCCGCTGGTCTGCGAGAAGGTCAAGGTGCCGGTGATCGCCGCCGGCGGCATGGTCGACGGCCGCACCATGGCGGCGGCCTTCATGCTCGGCGCCGAAGGCATCCAGATGGGCACCCGCATGGTGTCGTCCGCCGAGTCGCCGGTGCACATGAACTGGAAGAACGCGATCCTCGCGGCGCAGGAAACCGACACGGTGTTCTTGAACCGCCAGGGCCCCGGCCCGGCGCTGCGCGCGCTGCGCACCGAGAAGACGACGCGGATAGAGAAAGAGCCGCCGCCCAACGTCATGGCCGAGTTCGGCAAGGCGACCGACCTTTATTTCGGCGGCGACATGGAAGCCAGCATCGCGCTCTCGGGCCAGGTCGCCGGCCGCATCGACAGCATCAAGCCGGTCAAGCAGGTGATCGACGAAACCATCGCCGAATTCCATCAGGTGATCGCGCAGAAGGCGAAGGCCTACGCCTAGGTTACCTCTCCCGCTTGCGGGAGAGGTCGGCGAGCGTAGCGAGACGGGTGAGGGCCCGCAGCCCCGCTCCGTTGCCCTCACTCGAAATGCTTCGCATTTCGACCTCTCCCGCAAGCGGGAGAGGTTATTCTGCTGCGACCGCTGTCGGCTCGCGTGGCTTCCAGAACCGCACCCGCACCAGCCAGAACGCCATCACCGCCAGCGGCGCGACGCCCAGCGCGATGAGCACCGGCGAGCCGTGCAAGAAGGCCGGCATCACCTTCTGCTGCCCGATGAAGAACGAGCCCGCTGCGAAGAAGAACGCCAGGCACATGCGCCACAGATGCCGCGCGATGCGCGCCGTCCCCGAAATCCCGCCATTCAAGATCACCTTGAAGTCGAGCGCCGCCAGCAGCGCCGCAATGCCGGCGAAGACGTAGTAGAAGACCGCAAGATAGCCGTCGAACGCGCCCTTCGGACTCAGCGACGCCATCACGCCCCAGGTCCCGAACAGCCCCGCCGTGGCTAGGATGACCGCGAAGGCGATTCTCTCGAACGTGCCGATCTGGCCCGCTGGACGCTTGACCGTCATCCAGGCGGTGGCGACCAGGTAGGCGGCGAAGATGCCGGCAGCGAGGTTGCTCTTCTGCTGCGTCACCCCGATCTGCGTAAGAAAGACCGCCAGCCCGACCGCGAAGCTCGCCATCACCAGCATGGCGAGGACGAACACGGTGCCGAAGCGGCGGTGCAGGCGCTCGCCCTTGGCCACCGTGACCGCGGCGGTGCCCGACAATATGCCGACGCTGCCGCCGCCGATGTGAAAGACCAGAGCCGCGACGACCGCCGCGAACACCCACCAGGGGCTCCCCGCCGCGATATGGGAGAACGAAAGCGGTGTCGCCGTCACGATGCGCCCCTGCTGTGTGGCAAGGGATACATAGGGACGGCGCCCGCAATCGGTAGGGCTCCAGGTGCCAAAAACATGATCGCAGGTAACAACCGCCCCGGACCTACGGCTTCAGCGTCTCCTGCGCGAACCGCGTCATCGCCTCGGACATGTATTCCGCCAGCCCCGGCTTGACCGCGTCATAAGTGGCGCGGAACTCGGCGTGCTCGACATACATCCGGCCCAGCCCGATGAAGGCGTCGCGGTTCGGCTTCCACGCCCGGCACACCCAGGCGTATTGCCGCGCCGCCAGCGCCTGCACCGCGCCCGACGAGGCCGGCTCGCCCGCCGTGAGCACCGCCGCGAAGCCGGCATTGATCGCGTCCATCTCCGCCTTGCCGGCGGCGATGTCGCCGGCGCTCATCTTGGCGAAATTCGCCTTCGACTCCGCGATCTTGGCGCGGCCCGATTCGCCGAATGTGTCGGCGATCTCCTGCTCCCACTGCGCCTGTTTTTCGGGCGAAAAGCCCCGGTACAAGTCCTTGTCGGCCATGTCGTCGTCTCCGCTCAGTTGCGCGATCGTGCGATCGACCGTCGCGATCAGGTGGCCGAACCGTTCCCGCTCTTGCGCCAGCTTGCCGCGCTGCGCCTTGAGCGCCGCCAGCCGATCGAATTTCGGATCGTCCAGCAGCGCCTTGATGCGCTCCAGCGGCAGGCCCATCTCCCGGTGCAGCAGGATCTGCTGCAGCCGCAGCATCTCCTCGCGCCCGTAATAGCGGTA
>CAYXMO010000573.1:0-2173 GCA_964465935.1 uncultured Rhizobium sp. | reverse complement strand
CCCTCCCTCAAGGGGAGGGCGAGGGACGCCCATGACCCGCCGCATCGGACTGATCGCCTATCCCCGCTTCACCACGCTCGATCTCGTGGGCCCGCTAGACGTGTTCGACAATGCCGGCGGCTTCGTGCCGGGCGCCTATGAGACGCTGATCCTGGCTGCGACTCCCGAGCCGCTCGCGTCGGAAGCGGGCCTCACCATCGTGCCGCACACGACCTTCGCCAAGGCGCCGCCGCTCGACACCATCCTGGTCCCCGGCGGCTCGGGCCTGCGCGATCCCGCCGTGCTGGCGCCGGTCGTCGCCTTCCTGAAAGCGCGCCACCGCACCCGCCGCATCGCCTCGGTCTGCACCGGCATTTACGCGCTGGGCGAGAGCGGCCTGCTCGATGGCCGCCGCGCCACGACGCATTGGCGCTTCGCCGCCGACGTCGCGCGCCGCTTCCCCAGAATCGCGCTCGAGCCCGACGCCATCTTCCTCGCCGACGGCAATCTGCACACCTCCGCCGGCGTCACCGCCGGCATCGATCTGGCGCTCGCTTTCGTCGAGGCCGATCTCGGCGGCCGCGCCGCGCTCGGTGTGGCGCGCGAGCTGGTGGTGTATCTGAAACGCTCCGGCGGCCAGATGCAGTTTTCCGAGCCGCTGCAGTTCCAGGCCCGCGCCACCGACCGCTTCGCCGATCTCGCCGCCTGGATGGTCGCCAACCTCAAGCAGGATCTCGGCGTCGAAACCCTTGCCGCCCGCGCCGGGCTGGGCGCGCGGCATTTCAGCCGCCGCTTCGCCGCGACCTTCGGCCTGCCGCCCGCCGCCTATGTCGAGCAGTTGCGGCTGGAGGAAGCGCGCAAGCGCCTGGGCCAGCCCAACCAGACGGTGGACAGCGTCGCCGCCTCGGTCGGCTATGCCAGCGCCGACAGCTTCCGCCGCGCCTTCGAGCGCCGCTTCGGCGTCGCGCCGAGTCAGTATCGCGGGCGCTTCGCGGCTTAAGCGTGCGCCATCCCCGCGTTCATTCGCGCTACCGCTTCCTCCTGCGACAAGCCGCAGTTGAGCAATCGGTCGACGCTCCAATGTTCGCGCTTGAGGAAATACGCCGCCAGCAGGCGGAATAGTGCGTATTGTCCGCTTCTGGCATAGTCGAATTTGGGATCGTGGGCGCGATAGCGGGCGTAGAGCGCATCGACGTCGATGTCGCCGCCGAGGCCGACATAGTCGGCGCTGCCTTCGCGCAGCCATTGCGGCAAACGCCAGTTCCACAGATGCGCCGCGCCCAGCCGTGCGCCGGTCAGCGAATGACCGATCTCGTGCGCCGCGAAATAGCTGAAGCTGCGGGGGCTCTCCGCCGGCGTGCCGTCGGGCCGGATCAGTTGGTCTTGCTCGATTGCGGCATCGCGCAGGAACACGTTGCGCGTCCAGGGATAGAAGTTCACTCCACCCGCGCCATAGGCGAGGTTCATGAACAGGCGCTGCCGCCAATCGGCATTGGCGACGAAGATCGCATGCGCGCCGCCGTCGTCCAGCGTGGAAGCTTTGAGCCGCGCCGCGATCCTGGCCAGCACCGCTTGCGCCTTGGCGGCATCGAACGGCCGGTCGGAATAAAGCGCCAGGTTGCCGCGCGCGGTGTGATAGGCGAAGAACGGCTGCGGATAGGCGAGCGCCGCGCCGACCATTGCGCCCAGCGCGGCCGGCGCCAGCGCCGCGATCAGTGTCCAGCGCAGTCCTTTCCGCATGGCGCCCTCCTCACCGTAACGTGCATCGACTTCGCGCCGATGCCGGGCAAACGATGCGCCGCTCGAACGGGGAAGGGAAGATGCGCAGACAGCTTATGCTTGCCGCGCTGGCGGCCGTCTTGATCGCGTGCGCCGCCCGCGCCGCCGATCCGCCGCAGCCGGAAGCGACGCTGATTGCGAAAGGCGTGTGGCTGATCCCCGGCGGCATCGTCCCTGGCCGCCAGCCCGACGGCAACACGGTGGTGTTCGCCGCGCCCGCCGGCCTGATCGTGATGGACACCGGCCGCCACCGCTGGCATCGCGCCGCGATCCTCGATTTCGCTTTAGCGCAGGGCAGGCCGATTGCCGCCATCGTCAACAGCCACTGGCATCTGGATCATGTCAGCGGCAATCCGGATATCCGCGCCGCCTATCCCGGCCTCAAGGTCTATGCCAGCAATGCCATCGACGCCGC
>CAYXMO010000572.1:0-2181 GCA_964465935.1 uncultured Rhizobium sp. | reverse complement strand
AGCTCCTCGGCGCGGGTGTAGCCGCGGGCGACGAGTTCGCGCAGCGGATTGAGGAAGCCGTCCTCGCTCATACCGCCGCTGTCGAGCGCGGCGCGTCTCTTGAGGCCCGCCGACGAGATTTCCAGCATGCGGTGCGCCAGCTCGTGCACCGTCGTGTTGCGGAACGGCGTCTTGAAGGCCTGCATCGGCACCGCGTCGCGCATCGCCTGGCGTTCCTCGGCAGTCCAGTCCTTGACCAAATCCCAGGCAGCGTCGAGAGCGACCTGGTCGTAATAGATGCCGACCCAGAGCGCCGGCATGCCGCAGATGCGCCGCCACTGGCCGCAATCGGCGCCGCGCATTTCGAGGAATTTCTTGAGGCGCACTTCGGGGAAGATGGTGGTGAGGTGATCGGCCCAGTCGGCCATCGTCGGCTCGATGTCCTTGACCTCGGCAATCCTGCGGGCGAGGTAATCGCGGAAGCTCTTGCCGGCGACGTCGATGTATTTGCCGTCGCGGTAGACGAAGTACATCGGCACGTCGAGGGCGTAATCGACATAGCGCTCGAAGCTCATGCCGTCCTCGAACACCCAAGGCAGCATGCCGGCGCGGGCGTTGTCGACGTCGGTCCAGATCTGCGAGCGGTAGGAGAGAAAGCCGTTGGGCCGGCCTTCGCGGAACGGCGAGTTGGCGAGCAGCGCGGTGGCGACCGGCTGCAGCGCCAGGCCGACGCGGAATTTCTTGACCATGTCGGCTTCGGACGAGAAATCGAGATTCACCTGCACGGTGCAGGTGCGGAACATCATCTCGTGACCGTAGCCGCCGACGCGTGGCATGTAGCGCCGCATGATCTTGTAGCGGCCCTTGGGCATCTGATGGGTCTCGTCCATCGACCAGGTCGGCGCGAAGCCGAGGCCGAGGACGCCGACCTTCATCTCATTGGCGACCTCGCGCACCTGCTCCAGATGGGTGTTCACCTCGGCGCAGGTCTCGTGCACGGTCTTGAGCGGGGCGCCGGAAAGCTCGAACTGGCCGCCGGGCTCGAGGCTGAGCGAGGCCTTGTTCTGGGTAAGCCCGATGATGTTCTCGCCTTCGTTGACCGGCTCCCAGCCGAAGCGCTGCATGCCTTCGAGCAATTGGCGAATGCCGGGCGTGGTGGCGTAGTCGAGCGGCTTGTGATCCTTCAGGTCGTAGACGAACTTCTCATGCTCGGTGCCGATGCGCCATTCGGATTTCGGCTTGCTGCCCTCGGCGAGATGACGGACGAGATCGTCGCGGCTCTCGATCGGGCCGCCGGCGGATTGCGGAATGGACATGCGGTGGTTCTTCCCTCGCGCCGGGGTGCTAAGCCCCACCGTCGTCGTGTGAATTGTAAATCAGCCGTTCAGTCATTCGTTAAATAGGCGTCAGGCGTGACGGCGGCAAGACGAGCCGAGTCAGCATTAATTTTCGTATTGACTTAATTAAGTGAAATCTACAATATAACGGCATGAACGGCCTCACCGCCCTCGCCGACCCGACGCGCCAGCGCATCCTGACGATGCTGGCCGGCGGCGCGCTGTCGTCCGGCGACATCGCCAGCCGCTTCGCCATGAGCGCGCCCGCGGTGTCGCAGCACCTGAAGACGTTGCGCGAGGCCAAGCTCGTGAAGGTGCGGGCCGCGGCGCAGAAGCGGTTCTACGAACTCGATCCCGAAGGGGTGGGCGAAGTGGCGGACTGGGTGAACGATCTACGCAAATTCTGGGCCGGCAAGCTCGACGCGCTGGAAGCGGAGCTGCGCAAATGAACCCGCTGGGAACGATCATGCGCACGGCAGATGGCGGCTACATCCTGCATTACGAGCGGCTGCTCGACGTGCCGGCGGCGAAGGTGTGGGCGGCGCTGACCGATCCCGATGTCCTGAAGAATTGGCTGGGCCGCGTTGAGATCGAGCCGAGGCTCGGCGGCAAGTTCGTCATCACCTTCAAGGACAATGCCGACACGGTGACGGGCACGATCCTGGCGTTCGAGCCGGAGCGCCTGCTGGCCTATCGCTGGAGCGACAAATACACCCCGCCGGGCGCGTCGGTGCGATGGACGCTGAGCCCGAACGGCGCGAAGGCGTGCACGCTGACGCTCACGCACATCCTGCCGGCGGGCTGCAAGGCGGACGACATCGTCAGCTTCGGCGCCGGCTGGCATTCGTTCCTCGACGCCATGCTG
>CAYXMO010000571.1:0-2185 GCA_964465935.1 uncultured Rhizobium sp. | reverse complement strand
CTGGAGATCATGCGCGACCTCAAAGTCGAGCTGAAGACCGCGATCGTGCTGGTCAGCCACGACATGGGCGTGATCGCCGGCGTCGCCGACCGCGTCGCGGTGATGAAGCAGGGCGAGATCGTCGAGGCCGGGCCGGTCGCCGACATCTTCTACAAGCCCAGGCACGACTATACGCGGATGCTGCTGGGTTCGATGCCGCGGCTCGACCGCCCCGACCGCGCCGGCCACACCCACGCGCCCGAACCCAAGAGCAACAAGCCGCTGCTGGAAGTCGAGGACCTGAAGGTCCATTTCCCGGTGCGCGGCACCGGCTTGTTCGCCAAGTCGCGGCCGCTGCGCGCCGTCGACGGCGTCAGCTTCACGCTGCGCGAGGGCGAGACGCTGGGCATCGTCGGCGAGTCCGGATGCGGCAAGTCGACCTTGGCGCGCGCCGTGCTCAAGCTCCTGCCCAAGACCGACGGCACGGTGGTGTGGATGACGCGCGACCTGTCGCAGATTTCCGCCCGCGACCAGCGCCGCCTGCGCAAGGAACTGCAGATCGTGTTCCAGGACCCGCTCGCCAGCCTGGACCCGCGCATGACCATCGGCGAGTCGATCGCCGAGCCCTTGAAGATCCTGCACAACGATTTGTCGCGCGACGAGGTCAAGCGGCGGGTGCGCAAGATCATGGAGCAGGTCGGGCTGGAGCCCGGCTGGATCAACCGCTATCCGCACGAATTCTCAGGCGGCCAGAACCAGCGCGTCGGCATCGCCCGCGCCATGATCGTCGAGCCGCGCCTGGTGATCTGCGACGAGGCGGTGAGCGCGCTCGACGTCTCGATCCAGTCGCAGATCATCGACCTGATCGTGAAGCTGCAGACCGAGTCGGGGATGTCGCTGATCTTCATCAGCCACGATCTGTCGGTGGTGCGCCAGATCAGCCATCGCGTGATGGTGCTGTATCTGGGCCGCATCGTGGAGCTGGCCGACCGCGACACGATCTACAAGGATGCGCGCCATCCCTACACCAAGGCGCTGATCTCGGCGGTGCCGATCCCCGACCCCAAGCTCGAACGCGCCAAGACGCAGATCAAGCTGTCGGGCGACCTGCCCTCGCCGCTCGACACGCGGGCGCAGCTCAACTTCATGAAGTCCAAGCTGGTCGACGACCCCGACGCAGAGCAATACCGTCCCAGGCTGCTCGAAGTCGCGCCGGGACACCTGGTGGCGGAGCACGATTGAGGTTCCCTTATCCTCCCCCTGAAAGGGGGAGGTGGCTCGCCCACTTCGGGCGAGCCGGAGGGGGACGTCGAGCAAGCAGCGGACTACCGCCTCCGCCTCGCTATGCTCGGCACCTCCCCCTTTCAGGGGAGGACAACGCTGCCTCACTTCAATCTTTTCACCTTGAACAGCAGCGACGAGTCGTTGACCACCAGATTGTAGGAGCCGATGAAGCCGCGGCTGATGGTGACCGTGTTCTTGCCGTTCTTGTCGAAGCGTGCCTTGCCGCTATCGCTGGGCAGCTGCTGCCAGATCTGGCCGTTGTCCAGGATGACGAGGAACTTGTCGTAGACGTTGAACGAATAATCGCTCACTCCGGCGGTGATGCTGTCCAGCGCCGGCGGCGGCGCCGCCGCAGCGGGGGTGCCGGGCGGCGGCGGCGGCGCGTCCAGGTTCTCGCCGCCGAACTGCTGCGGTGTGGTCTGTTGCTTGGGGCTGACGCCGAAGATGCGGCTGGGATCGTACCAGGCACGGTTGTCGGCGGTCTCGGCCGGCGGGGCCGGCGGCGTGGCGGCCGGCGGCGTCGGCCGCGGTTCGGCCTGGGCTGCCTTCACGGCGGGGATGAGCGCGGCGTAGCAGGCCAGGCGCGCCGGTTTTTCGGCCGCCCGCGGCGCATTTGGCCATACCGTCGATCAGATCCTCGCGCGGCCCGGCGCTGGCCAGGCCCGGCAGGATAAGAAGAGCGGCGATCACGGCGACTCGGGTAAGGTTCATGGGTACTGCATCCGGGTGTTGTTGCGCTTAGCCGCGGGTTTACCGCCCGATGATATGGTATCGACGGGCATGCCGCGAGGGTCTTGAACAGCGATGGAACGTAGCAACTGGACACGGCGCGGCCTGATGGCCGGCGGAGCGGGTTTGGCGGCCGGGCTCGCCGCGTGCGGCCGCGACAGCGGGCCGCGCAACGCAAGGGCCGCTGACGGCC
>CAYXMO010000570.1:0-2192 GCA_964465935.1 uncultured Rhizobium sp. | reverse complement strand
GGCGAAGCGGCGCGTGCGGAACCAGTCGCGCAGGAAACGGTCCAGCGGCTGGTCGATGCCCGTAAGCGCATCCAGGATCTCGATGGCCATCTGCAGGCGCGCCGCCGGCCTCACAGACCTGAAGCCCTGACAGCGACGAAGATCACCGCCGCGCCGATGAGCGTCATGAGCGTCGTCGCGGCGCGCGGATGCTGATGATGACTTTCCGGGATGAGGTCGGAGGCGCCGAGATAGAGGAAGGAACCGGCGAACACTGCGAGTACCGGACCAATCTCGGCGGGAGGAATTCTGAACAACAAGGTCGAGAGCGCGCCGAGCACCGGCGCCACGGCATCGGCGAGGAGCCAGGGCAGAGCACGCTGCCAGGTGCCGCCGCCGCGAACGATGAAGCTCACCGTGTTGATGCCGTCGGAAAAGTCGTGCGCGATCACGGCGGCCGCGATGACGAGACCGACGCCGGGCGAAGCCTGAAAGCCGATGCCGATGGCGATGCCATCGAAAACGCTGTGCGTCGAAAGCGTGAGTGCGCCCGCAATCCCGCGCGCCGAGGTGTCGCCATGATGATGGCCGTCGGCGTGATCGTGCGGATGAATGAGGATCAGCCGGTCGAGGATCAGATAGGCGAGAAAGCCGCCGGCGAGGAAAAGCGAGATCGTGGCCGGCCCATAAGCGCCGCCGGACGACAACGCTTCCGGCAAGAGATCGAACAAGGCGACCGCGACGACCGCGCCGGCGGAAAAGCCGAGGATGAGATGCAGGCGATCCTTAAAGCGCAGCGCGAACACGCCGCCGAGCATCGTGGCGGCGAAAGCGATCGATACGATGAGGAGAAGTTCGGCGGTCATGCAACTTTCGACGATCGACGACCGCAAGTCGTCCCTCGCCCTTCGGCAAGCTCAGGGTGAGGGACAAACAAAAAATCCTCATCCTGAGCCAGTCGAAGGATGAGAATCACTGCCCACCGGGATAGTTCGGTGCTTCGCGCGTCACCGCGATGTCGTGGACATGGCTTTCGCGCAAGCCCGCGCCAGTGATGCGCACGAACTCGGCGCGCTTGTGGAAATCGGCAATGGTCTTGCAGCCGGTGTAGCCCATGGCGGCGCGCAGGCCGCCGATGATCTGATGCACCACCGTCGCAACCGGACCCTTGTAGGCGACCTGGCCTTCGACGCCTTCGGGTACGAGCTTGAGCGTGTCGCTGACTTCGGCCTGGAAGTAGCGGTCGGCGGACCCGCGCGCCATCGCGCCCAGCGAACCCATGCCGCGATAGCCCTTGTACGAACGGCCTTGATAGAGAAAGACCTCGCCCGGCGCTTCTTCCGTGCCGGCGAGCAGCGATCCGACCATCGCGACATGCGCGCCGGCGGCGATGGCCTTGGCGAGATCGCCGGAATATTTGATGCCGCCGTCGGCGATGACCGGTATGCCGGCTTTGCCAGCCGCCGACACCGCGTCCATGATCGCCGTGAGCTGCGGCACGCCGACGCCGGCGACGATGCGCGTCGTGCAGATCGAGCCTGGTCCAATGCCGACCTTGATGGCATCGGCGCCGGCGTCGATCAAAGCCCTGGCGCCCTCGGCCGTCGCGACGTTTCCGCCCACGACCTGCGTGTAGTTCGATTCCTTCTTGATGCGGCGAACCGCGTCGAGCACGCCCTTGGAATGACCGTGCGCGGTATCGACCATGATGACGTCGCACTCCGCCTCGATCAGCGCCAAGGCGCGTGCCAGGCCGTCGGCGCCGACGCCGGTGGCGGCCGCGACGCGCAGGCGGCCGCGTTCATCCTTGCAGGCGGTCGGATATTTCTGCGCCTTCTCGATGTCCTTGACGGTGATGAGACCGACGCAGCGATAGGCGTCGTCGACGACGAGAATTTTTTCGATGCGATGCTGGTGCAGAAGACGCTTGGCCTCGTCGGGCTTGACGCCTTCGCGCACGGTGATGAGCTTGTCCTTGGTCATCAGCTCGTGTACCGGCTGGCGCGGCTCGTTGGCGAAACGTACATCGCGATTGGTGAGAATGCCGACGAGCTTGCCGGCGCCCTTGCCGTTGGCGCCCTCCACCACGGGAATGCCCGAGATGCGATAACGCTCCATCAAGGCGAGGGCATCGGCGAGTGTCGCGTCGGGCGCGATCGTCACCGGATTGACGACCATGCCGCTCTCGAATCGCTTGACCCGGCGGACCTGCT
>CAYXMO010000569.1:0-2195 GCA_964465935.1 uncultured Rhizobium sp. | reverse complement strand
GTCCAGGGACGGCGCGAGGAACTGGTGCACGAACTCGAGCGCGAGACCAGCGGCGAGGCGGCGCAATGAGCGACGTCGCCCTCGACCCACGTCCGGCGCCGCGGCGCCTCAAAGGCGCGTTCGACGACGACGTCTACGGCAAGAACCTCGACGTCGGGCAATTGCGGCGGCTGCTGCGCTGGATGCGGCCTTATCGGGCGCAGGCGATCTGGTCGCTGGTGCTGGTGCTGCTGGCAGCGGTGGCCTCGATTATGGCGCCGACGGTGATGAGCCGGGTGCTGGTCGACGGCATCGTGCTCAACCACCAGGGCCCGGCGCTGGCCGATCTGGGACAGGAGACGTTCAACCATTGGATCGCGACCGGCCTCGGCGTCTCGCCGCTGCTCGCGGCCTGCATCCAGTACATGCTGTGGATCCTGCTCGCAGCCGCGCTGGGGCGCGGCTTCGGCATCCTGTTCGGGCGCGCGACGCTGAACACGCTGCGCGACCTGCGGTGCGACCTGTTCGAGCATCTCGAGCACCTGCCCTCCAGCTTCTACGACCGCGTCGCGGTCGGCCGCGTCATGACGCGCGTCGCCAACGACGTCGAGACGCTGTTCGAGCTGTTCGCGGGCTTCGGCCAGCTTGCCGGACAGTTCGTGCCGTTCTTCGTCGCGATCACCATCATGCTGACGCTGTCGCCGACGCTGACGTTCGAACTGCTGCCGGTGATGCCGATCGCCGGACTGTTCACCTGGCTGTTCCGCCGCATGTCGCGGCCGCTCTACCGCATCATCCGCCTGACGGTGTCGCGGCTCAACGAGAACCTGCAGGAGAACCTCTCCGGCATCGAGGTGGTGCAGCTCTACGGCCGCGAGAAGATCAATTTCGAGCGCTACAGCGCGATCAACGGCGAGAACCGCGCGACCGAGATCAAGGCGCTGACCATCGAGAGCTTCTACGGCCCCTTCATCGACGGCATGAACTATATCGGCATCGCCGCGATCGTGTGGTTCGGCGGCCACCTGGTGCTGCACAACGCGATGACCGTCGGCACGCTGCTGCTGTTCACGCAATTCCTCGACATGCTGTTCCGCCCCATCGTCGCGATGGGCGAGCAGTGGAACATCGTGTTCCGCGCCATGGCGAGCGGCGAGCGCATCTTCCAGGCGCTCGACTGGAAAGAGGCGCTCAAGGAGCCGGAGCATCCGATCCCGCTGCCGCCGGACCTGCACGGCAAGGTCGAGTTCAAGCATCTCGACTTCGCCTACAATCCCGAGCACCCGATCCTCAAAGACGTCAGCTTCACGATAAAGCCCGGCGAGCGCATCGCCATCGTCGGGCCGACCGGATCGGGCAAGACGACGCTGATCCGCCTGCTCTGCCGTTTCTACGACGTGCCCGATGCCAGCGTGTTCCTCGACAATATCGACATCATGCAGATCAAGCCGTCGGACATCCGCACCAGGATCGGCGTGGTGTTGCAGGATTTCCACATCTTCTCCGGCACCGTCTACGACAACGTCGCGCTCAACGATCCCAAGATCACGCGCGCGGTGGCGGAGCGCGCCGCCAAGCTGGTGCATGCCGATCCCTTCATCCGCGCCTTGCCGCAAGGCTACGACACGCCGCTGAACGAGCGCGGCAAGAACCTGTCGCACGGCCAGCGGCAGCTGCTCGCCTTTGCGCGGGTGCTGGCGATGAACCCGGAAGTGCTGGTGCTGGACGAAGCGACCGCGAGCATCGACACCGAAACCGAGCTGGTGATTCAGGATGCGCTGCTCAAGCTCACCGAAGGCCGCACCTCGGTGATCATCGCCCACCGCCTGCAGACCATCAAAGACGCGCACCGCATCGTGGTGTTGACCGAAGGCAAGGTGCGCGAGATCGGCACGCATGAGGAACTGATCGCGCGCGGCGGACTCTACCGGACGCTGTATGAGCTGCAGTTCCAGGAAGCGCTCTGAACGTGAAAAGCCCGGCTTTCGCCGGGCTTTCCGTCGTCGCGCGCGGACGACTTATTGCGGGTTGCGGAAGCTGTCGCGCAGGTCGCGGGCCGCGTCCTTCATGCCGCCGACGGCGTTCTGGACCTTGCCCTTGGCTTTGTCGGCAGCGCCTTCGGCCTTCAGCTTCGCGTCGCCGGTCGCCTTGCCGATGGTTTCCTTGACGGCACCCTTGGCCTGGTTGGCGGCGCCTTCGATACGATCCTTGTCCAT
>CAYXMO010000568.1:0-2198 GCA_964465935.1 uncultured Rhizobium sp. | reverse complement strand
TCGTTGCGCCACTGATAGCGGTTGTCGAACCGCTGCGGTGCCGGCCAGCGCGGGATGACGTTGTAGGTCGGATGGTCGTGCAGATCGATGAAGCCGGGAAAGATCAGGTCCGCCGTCGCCAGCACCTTGGCGCCCTGAATGTTCGGCTGCGCCGTTTCGATGCCCTGGATCTTGCCCTGGTCGATAACGATCCAGGCGTTCGGCACCGGCCCGCTCGGCGTGATCACCGTTCCGCCGATCACCAGCGGCACGGCGGCGGCCGGGAGCGCGCAGCATAGAACGCCTAAAGCAACACCGGCCACCAGCGATCGCATCGTCATCGCATTCTCCGCTCCCGTTCTGGGCGCATGAGTATTCGAGTCGCGGCGCCCGATAAAGAACGGGACTCTCAGGCGGCGGCGATTCCCGGCACCGGATGGCGCCGGCACATCTCCTGCACCGCGGCATGCCGCTTTGCGGTCGCCGCGGCATCGTCCGGCGCGCGCAGCGTCTCCACCATCCAGGCCGCGATCCGCCGCATGTCGTCCTCGTCCATGCCGCGCGTCGTGCAGGCCGGCGTGCCGAGCCGCACGCCCGAAGGGCGCAGCGGCGGGCGCGGGTCGTCGGGGATGATCTGCTTGTTCGTGGTGACGCCGATGCGGTCGAGGGCTTCCTCCGCCGCGCGCCCGTCGAGGCCGAAACTCGCCACCGTATCGATCACCAGCAGATGGTTGTCGGTTCCGCCGGTGATCAGCTTGGCGCCTTGCGCCATCAGCGCGCCCGCCAGCGCCTTGGCGTTGCGCAGGATCGCGCGGGCATAGTCCTTGAACGCCGGTTCGGCCGCCTTCTTGAACGTGATCGCGGCGCCCGCGACGTTGTTCATATGCGGCCCGCCCTGCAGCCCCGGGAACACCGCCGCGTCGATCTTCCTGGCATGCTCCGGCTGGCACAGGATCAGCCCGCCGCGCGGCCCGCGCAGCGATTTGTGCGTCGTCGTCGTCACCACGTCGAAGCCGGCGTCGAACGGATTGCGCATCGCGTCCGCCGCCACCAACCCGCCGATATGCGAGATGTCGGCCATGGTCAGGGCGCCCACTTCGTCGGCGACGGCTTTGAACGAGGCATAGTCGTAGTCGCGCGGATAGGAGGAATAGCCGCACAGCACCAGCTTGGGCCGAGTCTGCTTGGCGCGGGTCATCAAGGCATCGAAGTCGATCGCGCCGCCTTGCCCGGGCTCGGATTTGTAGCGCTCGAACTTGAACACCTTGCCCATGTGCGAAACCGGGGCGCCATGCGTCAGGTGTCCGCCATGGGAAAGGTCCATCGCCAGCACCGTGTCGCCCGGTTCGAGGAACGCGAAATACGCTGCCTGG
This sequence comes from uncultured Rhizobium sp., assembly GCA_964465935.1. Taxonomy (GTDB): domain Bacteria; phylum Pseudomonadota; class Alphaproteobacteria; order Micropepsales; family Micropepsaceae; genus Rhizomicrobium. The sequence goes on along the minus strand of CAYXMO010000568.1, from coordinate 846 downwards.
TTCATTGGCGAGCCCGACAGCGGCTGGACATTGGCGTGACCGCAGCGGAACAGGGCGCAAGCACGGTCGCGGGCGATCGTCTCGATCCGGTCGGTGAATTCCTGGCCGCCGTAATAGCGCCGCCCCGGATAGCCTTCGGAATATTTGTTGGTCAGCACCGAGCCCAAGGCGGCCAGCACTTCGGGATAGGTGTAGTTCTCCGACGGGATCATCTCGACGCCGTCGCTCTGGCGGCGTTCCTCGCCGGCAAGGGCGGTCTCGATGTCGGGATCGAAGGCGCGAAGGGCGCTGCGATACGAATCCATGGGCGTCTCCCTCTTGGAAGATTGATCGCGTCCGCGAGACGCGATTGCCCAGGCGACCGGCAGGTTGTCGCCGCGCTCCCCGATGGTGATCCATCTCTTCGCCAGTTGCGCGGCGCGCGAACGTTAGCAGGTCCTGCCTACCCCCTCAAATGCGGGAGTTCCCATCGCGAAAGATTTACAGCGTCGCTGCAACCAATCCGGGTATATCATTGTTTGGTGAATGTGTTCCTCGCCGATGGCGAACGAAGCGGGCCGCGTTTGGCGGGAAGTCCCTGTGCGGAGGAACCATGGAAATGCCATCGAACGATGTCGTACATGCGCTCCTGAACGATCACAGCTGGTATCGCATCGATACGCCGCTCGATTATCTGCGCGCGATCCTGTGGTGCCTGGCCAATTTCGTCACCGCCACCGCCTATTTCCTGATTCCCAACGAGCTGCGCCATTGGCGCCGCGTCCTGCCCTTCGCCGCGACCTCGCTGATCGGCACGCTGTTCATCGGCTTCATCTTCTTCTGCGGCCTGTCGCATTTCGCGATGCT
>CAYXMO010000567.1:0-2199 GCA_964465935.1 uncultured Rhizobium sp. | reverse complement strand
GAGTTCCTGCTCGGCATTGAGGACGTCCAGGATGGTGCGGCCGCCGACCTGCTGCTCCTTGAAGACACCTTCATAGGCGATCTCGTTGGCGCGCACCGCCGCTTCGTTGGAGGCGATCGAGGCTTCGGCGGATTCGAACTGCGCCCAGGCGATGGCGACTGCGTCGCGCACCGAGCGGTCGGAGACCGCGACGTTGAGCTGGGTCTGCGCGTGCAGCTCCTTGGCTTGGCGCAGGGCCGCCTGCTCGACGCCGGCCTGGTAGATCGGCACGTTCAACTGGCCGGTGACGGTCAGCGCATGGGTCGAGCCGATCGACGCGCCGCCGAACGGCGACGACAGCGCGCCCTGCGAATAGCCGTATTGGCCCTGGACCGAAAACGTCGGCAGCATTGCGCCGATCGCGTCGTTGACGAAGTAGTCGGCGGCGATCTCGTTCTCGCGCGCCTGCACGATGTTGGGGTTCTGCTTGAGCGCCAGGGTAATCGAGTCGTCGACGCTGGTCGGCAGCGCCGGCGGCAGCGCCGGCTCGACCTCGAGCGTCTCCGGCGGGCGGCCGATGGCTTGAACGAAATTCGCGTTGCTGATCGCAAGCTGGCTCAGCGCCGCGGTGAGATCGGACTGGGCGGCGGCAAGACGCGCCTGGCTCTGCGCCACGTCGGTGCGGGTGAGCGAGCCGGCGTTGAACTGCGCCTGGGTGGCGTCGGCCTGTTTCTGCAGCACTTCGACATTGTGCTGGCGCAGGCGCAGCACCTGGGTGTCGCGCACCACATCCATGTAAGCGGTCGCGGCGCTGAGCAGCACGGTCTGCTCGGCGGCGATCAGCTGGGCGCGGGCGGCGCGGACCTGGGCCTTGGCGCGCCCGATCTGGGCGTAGGTGCGCCCGCCGCGCAGGATCGGCTGGGTCACGGTGATGGCGCCCTGGGCGGGATGGGCATCGGCTGAGGAAATGCCGCCGATCGGGTGGAAGAAGTATTCCTGATAGGCGTAGGTGCCGCCGGCGGAGATCGTCGGGCGCCAGCCGCCATTGGCGATGGCGACGTTCTCGTCGGTGGCGCGCAGGCTGGCCTGCTGGGCGGCAAGCACCGGGTTGGTCTCGTAGGCGATGCCGAGGGCCTCGGCGAGCGTGATGCTCGGCTTCTCGGCCGGCGGCGGCGGCAGCGGCGCGACGACATCATTGGCCGCGACCGTGGTTCGCGGCGGCCTGGCCTTGTGGTGCTTGGCGGCCTGCGCCGGCATGGCGGCGGCGAGCGCCAGCAGCGAAATTCCAGCCAGACGCGTGGTCAACTTCATCTTCATGCCCCTTCTTTCGTCCATGACATGGGGATGTCAGAAGACAAATCCAACCACTTTGCGGAATCCGGCCAGCACCGGGATGGTGGCGTCGAAATCGGGCCGGCTGCCGACCCCGCCCTTTTCGCGCACGAACAGGTGGGCCCGGCCTTGTGGCCCGCCCGACAGGACGGCGACCAGGCGGCCGCCCTCGGCAAGCTGGCCAGTCAGCGAGTCCGGCACCGCTTCCACGGCGCCGTTGATCAGGATGGCGTCGAACGGCGCCTTGGCCTTGGCGCCTTCGGTCAGGCCGCCCTGTACCACCGTGACATTGGCGCCGCCGCTGGCCGGGATCATGTCGGAGGCGATGCGGACCAGATCGGCGTCCTGCTCCAGCGCCACGACGGATTTGACGATTTTTCCCAGCACGACGGCGGAATAGCCGGTGCCGCAGGCGACATCGAGGACGCGGTCGGTGGGCTTTAAAGCGGCCAATTGCAGCAGCTTGGCGAAGGTCCTGGGGTCGGGCATGTAGCGGCCGGGTGCGACCTCGACCGGCACGTCGGCATAGGCCATGGCGCGGCGGGCAGCCGGGACGAAGGTCTCGCGCGGCACCGCCGACATGGCGGCGGCGATCCGGGGATCGGTGACGTCGTTGGTCCGGACCTGGGTCTCGACCATGTTGAAGCGCTGGGTGGCGTAGTCGGCCATCGATTCGGAGCCTTTGGGACGCCCGGCTTATAGGGGGCGGCCCTGGCCCTGACAACGCGGTGTGTTGGAGAGCCGGTTGTCCGGCGGCACATGCATCTGATATAGGGCGCGTCCGCATCCAAATCGGCTGGCAAGTCCGCCCGCCGGCTTGGAAAAAGACAAGTGAGGCCACGTGGCGGAGTGGTGACGCAGCGGACTGCAAATCCGCGAACCCCGGTT